>JAHLFP010000019.1 GCA_018883715.1 Candidatus Allofournierella pullistercoris
ATTTTTATAGGTTTGGCCGACCACACTTTCCAGGCACTCGTCCAGGTAATCTTCCGCCCCATAGACAGGGATAATTACGCTGATTTCCTTAGCTTCCATTGCCATACTCCTTGCACCTTAGGGCGCTTATCGTTCATGCCAGCTGTTCCAAAATAGAAATTTCTTCTTTGACCCAGCGATTTATCTCAAATTTTTCTACGATTGCATTGCGATTTTCCAGCTTTTCTTGCTCGCTTAAAGGATGCGTCTTTTGCCAGAGCAGCACTTCCCTCAGTTGCTCCACATTTTCGCTGGCAAATACGCCGCAGTGGGGAATGCTCTCATACGGTACACCGGGAATTGCACTGGAAATTAAATTGCACCCCAGATAGCCGGCTTCCAGCGGAGAGTAACACAGGCCCTCTTCTCTTGCGGCAGACAGGAAAATATCTGCTTGACGGTAGTAGTCTGCCACCTGGTCCCGGGCGGGTACTAGGGTAATCCAGTTGGGGATTTCGCCATCGCAAAGCTGACGAATCAAGGCTTCCACTTTGTCCTTGTTTTTGGACAGGGAAATCACCAGCTGAAATCCTTTCTGCTGGGCAATGGGCATCAGTGCCTGTACCGCCAAGTCCACGCCCTTGCGGATGGGGTCAAAGCCGAACATCAGCACCGTTATACCCTTTTTATCCCAAGCGGGTGCGGAGTCTCCCGGTTGCTCCAGTCGGGAAAAATCAATGGCATTATCGGCATAGAGCACAGTTTTCTTTGCAAAAGGCAGGGTGTCTGCCACATGCTTGGAGCATCCAATGTGGTAGTCCGCCGCAAAAGCCCAGTTGATTAAAATTCCTTTTGCACCGGGTGCTTTTTGATAGTGATTGTGCCAGTGCTGTACCAGCTTGCGGCCTGTAAGACGGCAGGCCAGCTTTGTGAGAAGTTGGGTTTTGGGCAGGCAAAAGTGGGTGTAAACCAGGTCAATATTATCCTTACCCATAGCGGTACGCAGACCATTCAAGCTAACACCAAACTGCACCTTATATCTCTCCAGCAGGGAAAGCCATGGCAGGGATTGACACTGTCCTGCAAAGTAGAACTGAACCGAATGACCTTGCTGTGTCATGGCATCTGCTAAGGCTTTTATCGAGCAGATAAAGTTGCCGCCATAAGGTGCGGCATAATCCGAAACAATCAATACCTTCATTTTTTGACCTCCTGCCATAGATGTTCCAAGGTTTGCAGGGGTGTTATATCCTGCGAAGGGGCTGGCCACTGGGTTTGTGTGTCACATGCCAAACTTTGGATGCCCTGTACATATTGGGATACCGTACGGGCAAAGCATACCCCTGGACGGTGATCAAGCTGTTCATGAAATTCTGGGATGTCACTGCAAACAATGGATTTTTGCAACACATTTGCTTCCGCAACCGTGATGCCAAAGCCTTCAAAATGGGAGGGCTGTACATACACGTCTGCCAGTTTCATCCAAGGATAGGGATTGTTGGTTGCCCCCACAAGCTGTACTTTTTCTTGCAGTCCAAGAGTCTGTATCTGCTGACTGAGCCATCCATAAAGCGGCCCATCCCCCACAAAATACCAGACGAATTTCACGTTTTGCTTTCTCAGTTCAGCCGCAATTTCCAATGCCGTATCATAGCCTTTTTGTTGCACCAGACGTCCCACTGTCACAAGATTGAGTGTGCCACCGGGAACTTTTTTTGTTTGCAAAGGCTGCTCCGCCATGGTTCGGATCAGGTCATGGGAAACCATATTGGGCACCACCACGAAAGGAGGTATTTCCGGACCTGGAAAGCATGCTTCCAGCACCTCTTTGCAATGTTCGGACACAGTGGCAATGGCACGATAGGCCGGAAAAAAGCGTTCGTCCATATTCCGGTCAAAGGGATACCGGCTGTAATCGTTGTGGATAAAACCAATTTTGCAATCTGCTTTGGTGAACTCGGTGGTGAAATAGATGCTCTTGCGCTCCAGATATGCCACCGCCACATCTGCCTGCAGACTGGTTTCACTGAACAGATGGCGTACATGGTTCCAGCCAATGTAAAGCGGCTGGCGCAGAATTCTCTGGCGAACACAACCCAGCAGATAGCAAAAACTGTGATAGGTGCGTTTCCAATCGCCACGCATCAGGTATTGCATCGGAGCAGTTTTCCAGTTTTTATCAAAAATGCGGTAGAGTGCATCCTCTTGCAACAGCTTTACCTGTTCCGGGAGAAATTCGGTTAACTCTCCGCTGTGGCGGAACAAAAAAAGTTGCACTTCATATTGAGTATAATCCAGCATGGAAAGCAGGGTCAACAGGCTTTTTTCTGCGCCGCCAATCCGCAAGGATTCCATGATGAATAGCAATTTCTTTTTCTGTGCCACAGCGTAAACCTCCTGTCTGTGTGAGAGTGGCCGTATAACGGGATACACGCCAAGGTTAATTGAATAGGTACTCCTGCAACTGCTGGGCCGCTTTGTTTACCTCAAAGCCAGCCTGTGCCACAAGCTGGGAGGCATTGTCCACCCGTTGCAGGTTTGTGTTAAGAATTTTGTCTGCCCAACTGGAAGCAGATTCTTGCAAAGAGAGAAAATAAAATTGTTCCAGTAGTTTGGTTTGAGGTGTAATCCCCTCCTGCGCCGCAAAGACAGGCAGTCCAGCGGCCTGAGCTTCCACGGCTACTACGGGCAAGCCCTCAAAATGGGAGGGCAACACAAAGCAGTCCATGGCTTGCATCCACTGAGCAACCTCGGAGCTTTTACCCAGCATAATGACAGCCTCTTCCAGTCCCAGCTGTGCAATCTGGGCGCGAACTTGCTCCATCCGCTCCCCTTCTCCAATCAGCAACAGTTTGCTGGAGGGCTGTTTTGCGTGAATGCTGGAAAAAATCTGTAACAGAAAGTCATGATTTTTCGGATAACTAAAGCGTCCCACATGACCCACCAACAGGCAATCTGAATCAAGGCCCAGCTGGCTTCGCTTTTGCTGGCGCACCGCCGGGTCGCACTTATAAGCTGCCAAATCAATGGCATTGGGAATAAAACGGTATTGGGGGCTGGACTGGATGGATTTTGAATAAAACCACCGGGCGGCATAGTCACTGCAAGCCCAAAAATCCGTTGCCCAGTGGTGGATTTGCAGGCGGTTCCATCGGTGCAAGATGCCATATACAATCCGGCGAAGTCCTGTGTGCATGTTGGAAGAGCTGTGGCTGTGGATGATTCGCTTGGGGATGTTGTATTTTTTTGCAAGTTTCAGATATTGAATGTTGGACAAATCGCACTTGTTGCACCATAGAGCGGCGTACTCTCCCCCATGGGTTTTAAAAAACTGTTCCAGTGCCTTGGCTGACCCAGGGTGTTTTGGGGAAGGTACAGTATAAATTTTGCCATTGCAGGCACGGATTTCATCGGCAAAGGCGGGTTCTTTCTCGTAACAAAGCACATCAAATTGCAGGTCTGAGCCGGCTTTGTACAAAGCTTGTATCTGACTTGCCAGGAAGGCTTCCACCCCTCCCCGGTTTGCTGTAAAGCCTGTCACCAGAATTTTTTTCATGAAGATTCTCCCTTCTTTGCCGTTAGTTCAATAGGCTGAGCAACTGCCAACGCTGAAACCAGCGATTTTTGTAGCTTTCCACCAGCATCCGCTCCCGCTTTGAGACTTTGGATGGGTCATATCCTTGTAGTACCTTGTCCATCTGTTCACAGGCCAGACAAAACATGGCTTCCCGAACAGTTTTCGGCAGTCCTCTGGTTCGCCAGAATGCCAGTTGCAGATGGCCAAAGGTCAAGTGGAAGGTCTGCTCATCCATGGGCAGTCCCATGCGTGCTGTTTCCTCCAGCATCTTTTCCACAATCCAGTAACCTTCTAAACTACGGCGGGATGTGCGGTAGGTTCCGGTGATTCCCTTCGGATTTTTGTAATAATGATAGACCACTGGTTCCACCGTGGCCACCGTTTTGCCTTGTGCCAGACGGTAGAGGATGAAGTACATAATAGTATCTTCAAACAAATAGCCTTGCGGAAATCGAATCCGCTCCATTAGACTGCGGTGAACCAGCTTGCCCCAGGCAAAACCACTCAATCCCATGGAAATGGGCTGGTTTTTGTCTGTCTTTTTTACGTAATTTGGCATGCCACAAAGGGATGTTTCATCCGGGTAAACCGTCTCGAAGCTACCTTGCACAAGTACGGCGGACTCCCGACGGGCAACCTCCATCATGGACTGGATTGCATTGGGAGGGATGGTGTCGTCGGAATCCACAAAAAGAAGGTATTCCCCTTTTGCCTGGTCGATGCCTGTATTCCTTGCTCCGGATAATCCCTGATTTTGCTGTCTTAGTAGCATAAGATGGGGATGTGCAGGATAGGCACATAAGGTATTCCAGGTGGCATCAGTGGAGCCGTCCTCTACCACAATCACCTCATAGCGATATTCGGTCTGTTGTGAAAAAATAGAGTCCAGACAGCGCACGATGGTATCCTGCACGTTATAGGCAGGCACCACCACCGTTACATCCAGTTCTGCTGCCGGCATGATCTTTGCATTCCGTGTACCCTTTGGTTTTGGAGAGTATTCTTCCAAAATCTCCCGGGCCTGATGGGAATCCAGTTCCAGAGAACGTTTTCCATAGCCAGCACGCAAGAGCAACTGTCCAACTCCGTGGGCAATCGCCGCTAGAATAGTGGCTATTACTCCGGCCAATGAAGCAGGTAGGTGCAGTGCCACCAGACGATTATAAAGTTTTCCCTTCAACGGCCGACCTTCCTTTCTTATTCTTTGATTGCGGAGATACCGCTCATAACAAGCACCACGGGAATGGTCACTGCGCAGTGGCGCACCCAAGCACCATAGTCCACCTCAAAAGCGGCGGATGCAAATACAAACCCCACAAAGATAATCATGGCTACGTTCTGTGTTCTTGTGTTGGTGCTGTAATTGCGGATGGTGCGAAACATAAATAAGGTCATGAACAGCTGATACGCCACATAAGGCCAATATTTAGGGCCGTTGCCTATCAGCTCCAGCGGAAACAACAGTCGTACCACCGCAAACATGTACTCCACCGCCACTGTCGCCACGTTGGGGCTGGAGTTATTGATCAAGAAGATGTTTTCCATGTAGGTGTTGCTTCCAGAAGTAGCCTCGCTGGCATATAGCAATGCACCTTCAAATCGGGCATATAACTCGTACATGGAGAATCGTAAAACCAGCATCATGATGAAGTAGACAACTCCCATGCAGAGGAACTGAACCGCAATGGCAGTCCAACTGAGTCTACCTTGCTTATCAAAGTGATGAAACAGCCGACCCGGTCGGTAAAGAGTACGCAACAAAATTTCATACACAACAGCAAAGACGACAATTAAAACATAGTAGGTTCTAAAGCAACTTGCACTCAGTAAAATTACCAGCAAACCACCCGTAAATTTGTATCGGGTGGGAATGGCAGCAGTTTGAAGCACTGCATACATTAGGAAAAAGAAAGCCATCTGGAAAGGTTCTTTACTTAATGCAAAGCAGTACACGCTTATTACCATCACGGACAGTGCCACAAAGCTGGCTTCCACCAGGTTAAGCCGTTTGCGCATCCCTGCCAGTACAAACAGTAGCGCAAGACCGAACGTGACAGTAATAAAGATCTCAAAGCTGACAAAACTATCGGGAACTTCTGCCCAAAAAAATTTCCAAAAAAATTTAAAAAAGGTAAAGGTGTTGTCGCCTGTACCCACATCGCCTTCCACTAGCTCATCCATGCCGAAAAATTGCCAGCTCCAACCGCCATTCATGATGGGGTCAATCCATCCCCATCCCTTGCTGAATCCCACAAGCGTCCCCTTCATAATCGTCCAGCGTACCACTTTACCAAGCAGGATCAGCACCGGATACAGCGCAATGAGAACTCGGCTATCCAATTTACGGTCCAAAAGGTAGCCCTGTATATGTAGCCGTTTCATGCTTTTGTTCCCTTCCCGGTTATATACAGCTGAATCAAACACCGCGCCATTTCATGAATGCTATAACCTGCCTGTTCCAGTTGTTGTGTGCACTCCTGCCGATTTACAGAATGAGCCAACTCTGTACAAGCCTGTGCCCACTCACAGGGAGACTGGGAAAGGGATAGATACCCCACATTGGGCAGGATGGCCGCTTCTCTTGTGATCGTGTCGGTGAAAACACAGGGCAATCCGCTTGCCTGGGCTTCCACTGCGGTGACAGGAAAACCCTCGTACAAGGAAGGCATCAAAAATACATCCATCCCCTGGACAATGCGAGGTACATCCTGGCGAAAGCCCAGAAACAACACCTTATCTTGAATCTCCAGCTCCTGTGCCTTACTTTTTGCCCGCTCCATCTCTTCCCCGATGCCGCTGAGCACCAGCTTGGAGTTTGGTTTTATTTTGCAAAGTTCTGCAAAAATTTCCAGCAAAAAACCATGGTTTTTCTGCTTTGTAAAACGTCCCACGTTGCCAATCACCAATGTGCCCTGCTGGACGTCCCACTCAGACCGAACTTCATCACGAATCTGCTGATTGAATTGGTATTTTTCCAGCTCAATTCCGTTCGGGATAACCTGTACCCGTCCAGATTTCTGGTTCTTCTTTCCGAACATCCATGCACCAGCCAGGTCCGAACAGGCCAGATAGTGGCTGGCATAGCGACGCAAGGGGAGCTTGAAGCACTCCCCCAGCCAAATTTGCGCTTTGGAACTGGTTTGATAGCCCGTGTTGTGAGAATGGGCAATCCGCACCGGAATACCGTACTGTTTTGCGTAGTACAGCACAAAAAAGTTCTTGGGACCGGAGTTCATGTGAACCGCCTGATAGTCATGGTGGGCGGCAAAAAAGTTCTTCATAGCCTTACAGTAGGCCAGATAATCCTTTGGACTTTTCACCCATATTCCCTTAAGCTGATGCACCGGGATGCCCATCTGCTCCACTTTTTGCTTTAAATCATACTCCTGGCCATCATCCAGCAACAGCAGTTCTGGCTGAATGGCGGAAAATTCTGGTTGCTCAAACAAATGAACCAACAAGGTTTGGATTCCACCAACGCGCATCCGATCCACAAAAAATAACACCTTCGGCTTGTTCATTCTGGTTTTCTCCTCCTTTTAGTTCAGACTTTTATCGAAGTGATTCTCTTAAAAATTGTTTACTGCTTTCCCGCAGTTGTTCCAGCCGCTGGAAGATGGCAGTGTAGTCCAGTTTGCGTTCTAGGCACTCTTGCACATCTTCATCACCGGAAATAAGCCGGCCTGTAACCCCCAGAGTTTCGAATAGGGAATCCAAACGGTTGTTGGTGCACAGCAGCCCCTCTTTTTTAATGCGCCGAGAGGTGAAGAAGGTCTTTTGATGTAAGATGGAAAAAACACTGCCGTGGAAGGAATCCGTTACCACATAGTTTGCATGGCGAATCAGATTCAAAAGCTCGCCGGGTCCAACATCAAAGGGAGTTTCGTCCGCATAATGGCAGTCCGCCCCAATGTATTCATCCAGGTGGAGCAATGCAACAATTTTACATCCTGTCTTCTGACTCAGCCGCTTTGCAAAGGCACGGTCTTTGGTGTTATTTCCAAGGAAATAACAGAGAATATAATCCCCTTCCACCTTGGGTGCATCCTGCTGAATGCACATCCATTGCTGGGCATCAAACAAGAGGGTGGGATCGCATACCAGTTCCGCCTTGCGGTGGGCGTACTGCTCCACCATCTGGACACCAGCACTTTCTCGCACAGAAATTGCCTGAAAACGATTCAAAAACTTCTCCGCCTTTGGCTGTAAATCCTCCGGCAGGTAAGAGGTTCCAAAGCTTGTGGCATAGGAAACCTTGTTCACGTCCTCCGGTACCCAGCTGAGGGTATAATAGTCCGCATTAATGTTGGAGGGCAACCACAACTGGTCACTGCCCACCAGCACAGTAGAATAATTTTGACACGCATCCGTCAGCTCCTGGCGGGAGTTGTATCGCCGGGAAACACGAAAATGCTTCTTTTCAAATTCCCGAAACATCTGAGCACGGGTGGCCATATCCTGCCCAAATGTCTTTTTGTGTAGGATTTTTTGCAGCTTTTTCTTTGCAATTCTCCAGATTGTTCCACTGAGCACCTGGGGATTGGTAACTTGTTTTAGATAAAACCGGGTTTTTGCGGATTCTATCTCCTGCTTTACGCCATCAATGCAGATATTTTCGCAGGGAATCTGCCAATCATCCAGAATTTTCTGGGTGGCATAAGCCTGAAGCATGCTGCCATAATTGGGATGAAAATAACAGGTCACCAAAGCGACTTTTTTCATGGTTTACTCCACCTTTTTCACATGGGATATGTATGTTCTTTTACTTGCATCGCACCCATAGCCTTGTTGTAAATTTCATGGTATCCAGCAGCCATGGTTTCCACCGTGTAATGCTCCATTACATCTTGAAATGCTGTATCGCAAATGGACTGACAAAGATGCGGGTTACTTAACACTCGGACAGACTGGGCAAACTGCTCTGCTGTATCACCGATAAAGCCGTTCTTTCCATGCTCCACCACATCCCTGTTTCCAATTACATTGCTTACAAGGCAGGGCTTTCTCAGATACATAGATTCCAAAAGAGAAATGGGAAGCCCTTCCCACAAACTGGGCAAAACAAAGTAGTTCGCCTTTTGTGCCAGCGCAAGGGCCTGCTGTCGGTTTGTCCACCCGGTGATGGTAATATTAGGCGCAGACAGAACCTCCCTCAGCTCACCATCCCCAATCCATAAAAAATCAAACTCTGGAAGTAACTGGGCCATTTGCTGGAAAAGCTGTGGATTTTTCTGCACACAAATTCGACCAAGGGTGTATACACAAGGGGCATTTTTCCCTTTCAAAATCGATTCTTTGAGAGGCACTAGCAGCTGTGTATCTTGGCTACTGGCCAAAATCTCGTCCAATTCTCTGGTGTCGATTCCATTGTTCACAAGCGCCGCTCGATGGGTCAAGGTCAGGGTTTGTTGATGCTCCCCTACGCTACAGGAAATGGTGGTACAAGGAAGTTTTGCCAGCATCCACTCAATGGTATAGTACATTGCCTTGGTTTTTCCGCCCACCCCCTGCATGAGGAAGCTGTATCCATGGGGTGTATAAAACAAAGGTGTTTTGCCAAATGCAAAGGCAATCCGTCCCAATACCCCTGCCTTGGAAGAATGGAGATGAATCACGTCCGGCTTAAAGTCTTTTGCAATCTTTTTCAGCTCCATAAAAGCTTTTATATCCTTTTTAGGAGAGATTGGCCTTGTAAAGTCTTTTACCTTTACAAGATGGATGGCCGGGTCAAAGTACTCCAGATAATCCACCGGTGTTTGAGGTCGCACTGCATAGGCAAGGCAAATGTCGTACCACCGGGTCAAGGCATTGCAAAGATTCACGGTATAGGTGAATACCCCGCCCCCCATTGCTTCCACAACAAAGAGAAGTTTTGGTTTGGATGGATTGCTGTGCGGCATAAATTCTCAGTTCCTTTCCTGCTCTACATCATGCACCGGCCCCATTGGCTGTGCTTGGTCGGGCAAAGTGGGTGCCATGGAGTCTGGCGTAGGCTCCTCGGCATCCGCATAAGCTCCATAGGTTTGATAGGAATAATAAGCCGGCTCATACCCCATATAAGAACGGTAGCTGTATCCATATCCATAATTGCCCAGCGCACCCTTAACACGGTTCATAGCAAAGCCAACAATGTGACCATTAGCTTCAAAAAGTCGGCTGATGGTTTCCCGGATGTCGTTCATCTGGGCATAATCCTGGCGGATTACCAGCAATGTTCCATCGCAATAGGGCTGGATGCTGGCGGCATCTGCCAAAATTCCAAGGGGTGGGGTATCCACAATCACATAATCAAACTCACTGCGGGCCAGCTCCAAAATCCGCTCAAGATTCTGTGCAGATAGCGTCTGTAACACCTCGGCGCTATCCAGCATACGGGTAGCAGGCAGAACATAAAGATGCTCTTTTTTGTACTGCTGAACTGCTTCCTGCCAAGAAGAACGATTTTCCAAAAAGGTTTGCAAGGTATGATGGCTCATGGAAAAGCCAAGTCCTGTGGTTGCGGTAATGCCACGCAAATCCGCATCCACTAACAGTACCCGCTTTTTGCGTCTCGAAAGAATCAACGCCAGGTTCATGGCCATGGTGGTCTTTCCCTCACCTGCCACGGTACTGGTAATCATATATACCTTGCGCTGTGCATCCAGTCCAGATTCCGCATCCCGCTCCACCTGGTTTGCCAAAACGCGGAAGCTTTCCACAAAGCTTTGACCCACGTTTTTTTGGGTCACCAAAACACGGTCACTGTTTCGTTTTTCGGCACTTACGCTTGGGATATTTGCCAGCAAATCCAAACCGGTTTCTTCCCGCACATCATCTGCGTTGCCAGCAGTCTTGCGGCTGAATGCGTAGATGAGCGCAATACCAATGTACAAGGCAAGCCCCAACAACATACCTGCACGAGCAGAACGTTGTGCATCGTTTCGGTTGATGGGTTCGTCGGAAACCTGTCCCGGCTGAACCACGTCGATGCGTGTTGCGCCGAGAACATAGTCCGAGATTGCGGGGTAGTTTTTTAGTACCGAATTCAGTACATCATAGGCACGCTGTGCATCGGTGTCATCCACTGCGATTGTAAGCAGGTTTGTGCCGCTTACCGCCGTGGCAGTAATATAGGAATTGATCTGATCCAGCCCTAAATCTTTGGAAACCACATTGCGAAGCATATCACTGCGCACAATATAGGAAAAGGTTTTACCCATCTGGGCCGCAAGGGTCAACTCGCCGGATGTTTGCTCCATGCTTACACTGTCTGTAACAATGACGGAAGCGGTTGCACGATAAGTAGGCACATAGCTGAGTCGAGCCTGTATGTAAAAGATAGCCGTTAGGCTCAGCATGAGTCCCAGGCCAATGACCCAAAATCGTTGAAAACCTCGCATTGCATAATGCAATAACCTGCCAAGGTCAATGACTTCCTCGTTATCGGCCGTCAAATGTTGCTGTGCCACTCATCAAACCTCCTTTCGATAGGTTCGTTTTATGCTGTAACCATAAGAAGTTCCATACCCATACCGGTCGGATTTTTTGGAAAGCCGGCGGGTTTCTCGGTAAATACATCCCAGCAAATTGCCGTTTCGGTCCAGTACATCCGCCACATCGTTGATGGCTCGAATGCTTGCCACATCCTGTGCCACCAACAGCAGCGAAGCGTCACATAGGGCGGTAATTACAGTTGTATCCGCCACCAGTGCCACCGGGCCGGTATCCACCAGAACATAGTCAAATTGCTCTTTTGCCTGCTTCAATAGCTGGGCATAGCTTCCTTCGCTGAGGATACGGCTTAAAGCGCCGCTCTTTTCCCCATTCAGCAAGCAGTACAAACTTGTGCCCGGAAACTGGTACAGATTTTCCAGCGTACCACTTTGCAGAGCATTGCTCAGCGCATCATCGTACTGGGAGTCCGCCTGTACGATTCGAGCCAACGAGGGATTGCGGAAGTCACTGTCAATTACCAGCACTCGTTTTTGGCTTTTGGCCATAGAATAAGCAAGATTTATCAAGCAATGGCTTTTACCTTCATTTTGCAGCACGCTGGTGACCGCAAGCACCGTCGCATGGTTTTGCTCCAGATAGGTCATGGTACGGCTTGCAATGAGCTGGTACTGTTCTTCAAAGCGAAAATCACTTTTTCCCAGTGCAATTACAATGTTGTCACTGCCGATTGCGCCTCTTTTAAAGTAAGGAATTACGCCAAGCATGGTTGCATCCACCTTGTTGCGCATATCTTCCACGTTTTTAATGGTGTCACGCAACACGGACAACAGCACCACCACAAGAGCATATGCAAGCACAAATAACCCTGCACCCAGTATCGCAAAATACTCAGGATGCAAGGGGCTCATGGGTTCTGTGGGAATTCCAGGGTGTTGTACCGTTACCATGTACAAGTCTGCCATCAAATCTCTAAGCAGGACGGGATATTCCTGTATCGTGGCACGCAAAACCTGAAATGCAAGCTGAGGACTACCCGCTGTGGCAGTGATGGAAATCAGGTTTGTGTCTGCAATATAGTGAGCAGACAAGTGATATTCAGATGTATTTACCTGGGCGGCTACCAAATCGTGAAATACCTGGGAGGAAATCACGTTGGTCAAAGACCCGGAAAGCTGTCCTGCCGTCTGCACGTTGGATACAGAAGTACCACTGTTTCCTAAAACAGCCAGAATTACATCCGATTGATAGCTTTGATGCACCGTTGTTACGCAAAGAACATATCCCAGCAATGCACCTGCCAATAGCATCAACAAAAGGTTCCACCAGTGGCGGCGCAAATCCAACAAAATGCTTGCCGTATCCACTGTGAGAGTTTGCATCATTTGTCTGCGTCTTGTGGTTTCACTCATTGTATCATTCTCCTGTTTACTCCTCCACGCACACCAGCAGGTAAGCGGTGCGCATGGTGCCAGCGGCAGATTCCACGGTGTAGGATACCTCATACCAGTCGGGAGTCTGCATATCCACCGGGCTGTCAACCTGGATTTTTTCCCAAGGATATTGGTCATCACCGGAAAGGGAAACACCCCGGTCAATCAGATTCACATTTGTCAAAGTGCCTTCATATGGCTGATATACACTGCCATTCACCTGTACCTGTGCAATAAAATCCAGGGGATTAAAAGCAGACCCTACTGGCAGATAAACGAGGGACTCCCGCAATGCAATGCGAGGTAAATCCGCCCGGGTGGGGTCATAAATTTCCACCGTGGCGGTGAATCGTTCCATGTCTCCCGCACTGTTGGACACGGAAAATGTAACCGGATAGTATCCCTCCACGTTGCTGTTAAAAGGATTCCCTTCATTTGCAATCGCCCTGCTAATTCGTCTGGTTACATCCCCATCCAGACAATCCCAAGCAGTAAGGGAACTGGTAATTGCAGTGGGTTCTGTTCCCTGCACAAAGGAAAGGGGTGCTGTCAAGGTGAAGCGTGGTTTTTCATAGTCCGTGTATCGAACCACCAGGTTGCTTTTTGCCACGTGGTAATCCTGGTCAAAGGCGGCTATGGTTGCAATCCGCTCCCCCGGTGCCACAAAGGAGGACAGATTTTCCACCATAAGGGAAAAGGTCACATCGCCGTCTTTTTCATCCTGTGCTGTAACTCCTTTAAGGATATCTCCCACTGGGTCATTTACACTTAATTCTATTACATCGTTAGAAATGGAGATAACCGGAGCCAAGTGGTCCCGGTTTTTTATCTGCAATACCAAAACGACCGCAAACAAAATCAATGCACCTGCCGCCAATGCAATGGACAGGACTTTTAATAATCGCATCCTATTTCACCTATTCCTAATAATAAGATATAAGCCTGTATCTGAAAGGCATCACTTTGGCAAGGTACTCAGCAACCGATAGGGCTGTTCCACAAGGAGCTGTTTGGCTTTTGGGGCGCCGACCTCCCGCTCCAGATATTGCCACAATTCCTGCATGGATGGGGTTTTGCGCTTCTGCCCATGTGCATCGCTGCCAAACACATCCACCTGTCCCCTGTCCAGCATCCAGCGGGCGGCCCGGTGGGCATTTTGTCCAAACTGTCCCAGCAAACTTCCTGTTTCCAGCTGTACCGCACAGCCCAAACCCCGCCAAATTCGCACAACTTCTGGGTTGCGCTGGACACATTGATACCGCTCCGGGTGTGCAATCAAGGGTAGAAAGCCGTGCCTGAGCATCTGGCGAAGCAACATCTCCACATCTTCCCGCGGACACAAAGGTGGAAATTCCACCATATAGTAGGCACTGCCTGCCATGGAACAAAGCTGCCCCTGCTGAATCCGCTCCACCAGGTCCTCGGACGCATAGATTTCCATGCCCGCAAGCAGCTGGATGGGAATGCCACGGCGGTGAATCTCCCGCTGTAGCTGTTCCATGCTCCGGCTCATTTGCGGCGAAAGATAATTCTCAAATCGCCCTCTCTGGTTGGCATGGGGTGTGGCAACCATGGTTCGCACTCCACTTTGTGCCGCCCATTCCAGCATGGCCACCGCTTCCATTAGAGAGCCGGCTCCATCATCTAGTCCGGGCAAAACATGAATATGTAAATCAAACAGTCCGTAGGAAGGTTGTTTACTAAAATTGCGTTGCACCATTGCAGGATGCCCTCCGTTGCGAGATAGAATTGATGGTGGATTATCGTGCACCTTTGCCTTTGAACACCACGGAAATTGTGGCAAGCAAAATTTGAAGATCCAATTTAATGGACCAGTTGTCAATGTACTGGGTATCCAGTCGTACCACATCTTCAAACCGTTGCACGTCCGAACGGCCGCTAATCTGCCACATGCCGGTCATGCCAGGCTTCATACTCAGCCGTCGTTTGTGGTGACTTTCGTAGCGAAGGTACTCCTCCACAATGGGCGGACGTGTACCCACAAGGCTCATATCCCCTTTGAGTACATTGAAAAACTGGGGCAGTTCATCAATGGATGTTTTGCGGATAAATTGTCCCACCTTGGTAATGCGAGGATCCTTTTTTACCTTAAACATCAGACCGTCCATCTCGTTTTCACTCACAAGCTGGGATTTTTGTTTATCTGCATCCACACACATGCTGCGCAACTTATACATATAGAAGTAGCGCCCGTTGCGACCTACCCGGCGCTGTTTAAAAAACAGCGGCCCGGGACTGTCCAACTTCAGCGGAATGCTCACAATCGCAATAATGGGGATGCTAATCAAGATGCCCACAACTGCGCCCAAAATGTCAATGATACGCTTGATGAACATATCCCGCACATTGTGGGGTGTGGTGCTTACACCAATCAGAAATGTCTCTCCCCGTTTTTCAATGCTGGCTTCGGTTCGCATGGGCCAGCGAAATTGTTCGCAATCTCCATACAGTTTTTCCAGCAGTGGCACACTGAAATGAATATCCAGCCCCATGCTTTCCAGTTCGATGATATAGCCCGCCAAGGATACATCGCCTAATGTGGGTACATCCAGATAGACTTCGTCCAGTGCATCTCGGCGCACCCACTCCACAAAATCATGAAGATGGGCTTTCACCGGCACACCAGCAATGGTGTCGGATTCTTTAAGAGCAGGCGGATTTTCCATAACTGCCACGCCGCAAACCTGTTTGCTCCAGTCATTTTGCAGTTCCTGAATCAGTTGCTCCGCCCGGTCACGCATGGCCAGAATGCCCACCAGCTTACTTGCATGCTGGGTGGGGAATACATGTCGCAGATAACTTTTTAATAGAGAATGCATCAAGGGTTGTAGTAAAAAATTCACAACCAAGATGCAAATAAAAAACCGCCGGGATTCCGCAAGGTGTACCTTGCCCAACAAAAGAACCAGCGCACTGGTTGCAGCCATAATAGCTGTATCCTGCGCCGAACGCAAAAACTCGCCTTTTAAGCTGCGTTTTGTAATGGAACCTGACTGGGAAAAGAACAAAAAGCTTGTCATAAACCCAATGCCCAAGGACAGATAGAAGTACACATATTCTTCTGTCAGATACCCGGTGGGAATCCATTGCATAACGTGGCCTATCAGAAAAGCCGACAAAATAAAGGATGCACCTAATGCCAATAAGTCTGTAAGAAATAACAGAATATACTCATACTGTTCACGCTCTGACACAGGGCAGTCCTCCTTTCTTTTGGTGTGCAATAAATTGAAGATACGGAACCCTGCTTTTGTGACATCGGTGGATATTATAAATATATACGACAAAACGAGCGTCCATGAATTCCGTAAAATTCAGGATACTCTGTACACAGTGCAAACACAAAAAAGCACCCTCATTTTTCTTGAAGTGCGGTCATCAAGCCAAAATTGGCTGCTCTGTGTTTTTATTCATACTACGATTCCTTGGGTATCGTATCACAAAAACAGCCATAAATCAACGTTGTGCTCCTATTTTTTAGCTAAAATTTCATAAAACTGGAAATTTTCCAGTCTGAAACGCCGGAACACTGGATGACCCTCAAGAAAATGAGGATGCTCTGTATTTAATTATTATTTACCTTTCCAATTATGTTTCATCTGCCAGCCAAGTTGGCTCCACCCGAGCAAACTGGGTCAAATATTGCATTGCCTGCTGGTCGTGTTGCCGTGAAAACCCGTGTCTGCCCCCTGGGATAATCCGAAGAATTGCCTTACGGCGAAAACCCTGTTGGATGGCTGCGGTTTCATATCGGTCAATGGCTTCGCTGGAATACTCCAAAGGAACCAGAATGTCCTCTGTACCATGGACAATCAGCACATCGCCCGGGTAGTCCGCAATCTCCCGGTATACATCCATGGTAATCAAATCTTGCACAAATTCACGCCCCAATCGGGTAAACCCCACCCACAAGACTTCTGGCAACTGGTTTGGGTCAAATTTTGTGAACATCAATTTACCACTGCGTGCATCATCTGGGATACAAAAAGCAGGCTCGAACAGAACCAATTTTTTCACCCTCTGGGGCATCCGTGCTGCTGTCAACGCTGCCACCAATCCCCCTTGGCTACTTCCCATAACCAACATGCCCTCTTCCCTTGTATAGGGCAGTGACAATACGTATTCCATCACGGCGGTCAAATCCTCTATCTCGGTACGGATTGACATCTGGGTGGTTTTGCCGTCGCTTTTTCCGCCAATAAGCGAACCGCCACAAAAGTCAAAGCAGTAAGCCGCATAACCAAGTCGTGCCAGCAATTTGGTATAGTGCCTGACTGTATCTTGAGCCGCCATAAACCCGTGGCATACAATGGCAATTGGAAGGTCTTTTCCGTTCATTCGATATTCCGTCCCTCGGATGGTTAGCCCATTGCGAGAACAATCAAACGCTCGTTCCTGTAAAGACCCGTCATCCCGCACTATCTTCCATTCCATAACCACACAACCCCTTCCACTCCACAATATCATCAGCTTTGGAAAAAGAAGTGTATATGAGCAAAGCAATGCGGTGTTTTCTCTAGAAAAGTTGGAAACCCATATCCGCCCTTTGCGGCATATACCTTCTTATTGTGCCGCATCCTTTGGATAAAATATCTTCTAAATGTCCCGCCGGGACACTAAAGTTTAGCCTGATTTTACCAGAATTTTTTTATAAATTCAATATATTTTTGAGCAACCTCTCTTTAATTTATGACAATTTTCAACAACTTGTTTCAAATTTATCCTTACATTTTCTTTTTTCTGGAAAAAATAAAAGTTTTCGCCTTTTTCTGGCGCTTTTTCCACTCCTGAAATGTATGGTATAATAAAATCAATCGTATGAGGGAAATTCCTTTTTTCCCTTTCATAAATATGAGCAAGGAGCAAACTATTAGTATGGACAATCCGATTACTATGAAGGTTATCGCCCGGATTCATTCCGATTTTTCCACAAAATTTGGTATTCCCCGCCAGAGTGGACTCGTACCGGAGCTTCGTGCCCGGATTATTTTCGAGCCAGAATATCGAGAGAAGGATGCTGTGCGAGGGATAGAAGGTTTTTCCCATATCTGGCTGATTTGGCAGTTTTCCCAGGCGGTGCGCTCCACCTGGTCCCCCACCGTGCGGCCTCCCCGGCTGGGCGGGAACACTCGGATTGGTGTGTTTGCCACCCGCTCCCCCTTTCGGCCCAACTCCATTGGCCTGTCCTGTGTAGAGCTGGAACGGGTGGAAATCGACCCTGAACTGGGTCCCGTCTTGTATATTAAAGGTGCAGATTTGCTGGATGGAACCCCCATTTTTGATATAAAGCCCTACCTGCCGCTGGTGGACAGCAAACCGGATGCACGGGGCGGGTTTGTAACGGAAAATCCCCATGAAAAATTGCAGGTGGTTTTCCCCGAACACTGGCTGAAAAAAGTCCCCCAGGAAAAGCAGGATGCTTTAATTGGGGTTCTTGCCCAGGACCCTCGTCCTTCCTATCACAATGACCCAGACCGAATTTATGGGATGGAATTTGGCTCTCTGGAAGTGAAGTTTTCAGTTGCTGATAAAGTGTTAACTGTAACCAGTGTATCCAACTGAACCATGCATCTTCATCACACCTAAAGACTGGGTATACTTGTTTTATTTGCAAACCAGAAACGGCCTTTATTTTAAAAAAGAAAGCCTGTGAAAATTTTTTCTTTTCTTTCTATCTGAAAAATCTCCTTTCAAGCTGGTTTTCATTATGCTATACTGGAACTATACTAATATAAAGAAAGGATGAGTGCATTGAACGGCGTTCTACTTCTGATGGGCATTGTGATTTTAATCTGCATTGTGGCCTATCGCTTCACGGAGAAATTACCAATCCCCTCTCTGTTGATTTTTATCCTGCTTGGAATTATTTTTGGAGAAAACGGCATATTCCGCATTCATTTTGACAATTACCGTGCGGCAGAAATTGTCTGTTCCATTGCACTTGTCTTTATTATGTACTATGGCGGTTTTGGCACAAATGTGAAAGCCGCCCGCTCGGTGGCCGTAAAATCCGTGGTTCTTTCCACGTTGGGTGTTGTGCTCACCGCAGCCTTTACCGGCGTATTTGCCCACTATGCACTGCATCTGGGCTGGCTGGAAAGCGCCTTGATTGGTTCTGTCATCGCTTCCACCGATGCCGCATCCGTGTTTAATATCCTGCGCACCCGGAACTTGAACCTGAAGGACAACACCGCCAGTCTGCTGGAGCTGGAATCCGGCTCCAACGACCCCATGTCTTACATGTTGACCGTGGTTGTGGTTTCCATAATGAATGGCAGCAACGTCTCTGTTCCATTGATGCTATTCCAGCAACTGTTTTTCGGCATCCTGTTCGGCTTGCTCATCGGAAAAGCCGCTGTCTGGGCGCTGAATCACCGGGATTTTTCCATTGCGCAGGGCAATACCATTTTTGTATTCTCTGTTGCGATTATCGCCTACGCTTTGCCTATCCTTATGGGCGGCAACGGATACTTAAGCGTTTACCTGTGCGGTATCCTGATGGGCAACTCTCAAATCCCAGAAAAGCGGGATTTGGTGCGCTTCTTTGACGTGCTCACCGGCATTGCCCAGATGATGATTTTCTTCCTGTTGGGCCTGCTTGTTACCCCTGTAAACCTGCCCCATGTGATTGTTCCTGCTTTGCTGATTGCGCTGTTCCTGACCTTTGTGGGACGCCCCTTGGTGGTTGCAGGTATTTTGGCACCTTTCCGCTCTTCCCTGGCTCAGATTGGTATCGTTTCCTGGGCAGGTCTGCGTGGTGTTGCTTCCATCGTGTTCGCCATTTATGCAGTTTTGAACTACAATAACTTCACCTACAATTTGTTTGACCTGGTGTTCTGCATTGTTCTGTTCTCCATGGCATTGCAGGGAACTCTCCTGCCGGCCATGTCCAAGTGGATGAACATGATTGACGAAAACGCTGACGTGCGTCGTACCTTCAACGACTATCAGGAAGAAAACGACGTAAGCTTTATTAAAATCCATATGGATGAACGGCACCCCTGGGCACACCAGAAATTGCGGAATATCATTACACCTCCCGACTTCTTGATTGCACTGATTGCTCGCCAGGGAGAAGGCTTTATCGTGCCGGGCGGTGATACAGAAATTTTACCCGGTGACTTGCTGGTCATCGCTGGACGGGAGTTTGAAAACCGTGAAAACCTCACCTTAAAAGAGGTTACCGTTAGCCCGAAGAACCGTTTCTGCAACAAGCACCTGCGGGAAGTGGATTTGCCCGCTAACAGCCTTATTGTTATGGTACAGCGGCAGAAAGAAACCATCATCCCCTGTGGCGATACCCTGATTTTAGAGGATGATACTCTTGTGGTTGCCCACTACTAATTCGGGTTTCTAGTTCATCAAACATAAATCAGAATAGGCCAACCTGTTAAAGCTGACACCCCCGGAACACGGTTCTGTTTTGATTATCGCGATACACTATAGCCTAACCTGTGGTTTTGCCCATGCAAAAAGAGGAGTGAACAATCCGTTCACTCCTCTTTCTTTGTTTACAAACTCTGCGTTTCCGCTTATTCGTGCCGGATGGCTTCCAGTGCACTGATTTTTGTGGCACGTACCGCTGGCCACAGGCCGCTGAGTACGCCCACCAATGTGGAAAAACCGAGGCCCAGCAACACCAGCCACGGGGGAATGACAGAAATGGCACCGCCCATGCCCATACCTCCCATGCCGCCCATTAGGCCACCCATCAATCCGCTCAAATCCAGGTTAACCCCCAGCATGGCGGAAATCATGGGCAGGTTGTTCAGCAATGCGCTGGCAAGATAGCTAAGTGCCACACCAATCACCCCACCCAGCAGGCCAATTGCGCCGGCTTCAATCAAGAACATATTGCGGATTTTTTTCACTTCACAGCCCAGAACTTTCATCACACCAATTTCCTTGGTGCGCTCATAGATGGACATCATCATGGTGTTGGCGATGTTCAGCGCCGCTACCAGCAAGGCCACAGCCGCTGTTCCGCCCAGAATCATCTGGCTTTTTGCCACGTTGGCCTGCATTTCCTCTCGAATCTGGGTCATAGAGTAGGTTTCATAACCCAAATCCTTGATTTGCTGTTCCACGTCCGCCACATGGTCCACATCGTCCACCTTCACAAGTACCGATTCATAGCCGTTGCTCTGGTTTTGGCTTTGACCCATCACAACCTGGCTTCGGTTTCCACTCAATGTCTGGTATTCTCTGGACAGCATCTTCAGGTCGGACACCCGCATGGCAAGGCCGCTGTTGGTAAAGTATCCCTTTGCATCATCCTGCAAGAATACACCCACAACCACCAACTCATATTCCTTGGTTTTTTCATTGCCGTTGGAATCATAGGCGGTCAGTCGCAGTACCATCTTATCCTTGTCGATATCCACAAAAGGCGGGATAGGATTGCCCAGCGCATCGGTTTCACCCCAATAACGCTGGCGCTTGCCGCTGTTGTAGCTTTTGCGGGTATCCTCAAAGGAATAGGCAAAATGTTCGCCCACAACCACAGGAATCTGCTTTTTGCTGAACTTCATATCACTGGTCACGAAGCTTCCGCTGATAAGCTGGAACCCCATGGCCTCCATGGCGTCCATATCCACGCCGTACATCTCCCACAGATATGTCATATACCGGTCCCGCTGTCCAGAATAGGCTATGGCCGTCATATTCATGGCCTGGTACATGGGGGTAACACCCACCACATTCGAGAAACTGCGTATCTGATCCAGCATTGCATCATCCAATGTGGGCACTTCCGCCATGGCGCTACTGCCGGGATAGTTGTAGATGGTAATCTGGGTCAAGTCGCCCCAGCTTGCCAGCATTTCCTCGTTCTGCTGGTTGCTGGCAATGCCAAGGCTAATCATAATGATGATGGAGAAAGTACCCACCACCACACCAATAACGGTCAGTGCAGTGCGTCCCTTGCGGCGACGAAGATTGTCCGTGCTAAGGCGCAGCAGATCAGATATCTTCATCGTCTTCGTCCTCCTCCAGCTGAGCCAGTGCCTTGGTCTTTGCCCGGCGGCGCAACACCAGAACAACAGCCACTACCACTGCTACAACAACCAGAGCAATCAGCACCCAAACCCCGCCCGGAATAGCAGGTTCTGGCTCAAATTCCATATAGACATCGTCCATCATGCCAGGATCCATCATACCCGGGTCCATCATGTCCATGCCCGGCTCTACCATGCAGGAGAATTCCTTTTCCAGGGTTTTCTGGTTGCCCTTTGCATCTTCATAGGTCAGGATTACCTTGCCGTTAATATTGCCTTCCTGTTCTGCCATCACGCTGAAATCCACCGAGTTTTCGGTACCCGGCTGAATGTTGCCCAAAAACTGGCTTTGACCGGGGTTGGCCAGGTTGTCACCCTGAATTTCCGCAGACAGGTTGTTGATGACACTCTTGCCCTTGTTTACAAACACCACTGCCAGGTAGCCTTCTTCCCCCAGCATCATGGTTTCGGGCGCTTCCATGCCGGTGATTTCAAACCGCTCCGGCTGGATTACAGGGATGGAGATAGGAGAATTGGAGGGTTCACCCTCTTTGCTGGTCACATCCACGGTAATGCTTACAGAACCCGGCTCGATGGTGGCATCGGTGAGCATTTTATAGCGAATGGTCTGGGTGGTGTTGGGTGCCATGGTACCCACATATGTATTCATGCTGCCACTTGCCAGGGAGATATTTTTGGCATCCCCCAGGTTGAGGCCCACCATTACGTCCTGCAAGCTGGTGTCGCCGCTGGTGGTCATCAGGGTCAGAACCAGTTCAAACTCCTGTCCGGCGGTCACACTAGTGCCACCAAAGGAAAAATCTTTCACCAGCACTTTGGGATAGTCCGCTTGAGGCTCTTCTGTGGGGGTGGGAGCCTCGGTTTCCGGGCGGGGATTCTCATCCAGACACTGGGCAATCACCACACTTTGCTGTACCACTCCGTTGGGGGTCACAACTTCAAAGGTGAAGGTGTTGCCATTGCCGTTGTACTGAATGTTGTTAAACACCACAGTGCCCTGCTCTACGGGAGCTTCCACCGGGCCATAGTTGGTAAAAGGTTCGTTGTTGACCACACGGGCCACGGTGGCATCCTCTGCACCAATCAAGTGAACGGTAATGTGTCCACCCTCCAGCCAGTTCCACAGGCTGTCCTGGCCATCCAGCAGCTCAACGCTGTAATTCTGTACCTGAATGTCCGACTGTACCGGTTCCGGGGTGGGCTCGGCAGTGGGTTCCGGGGTAGGCTCGGCCTCCTGCTGTACCGCAGATGCGGCCACCGGAGCGGGCTGTTCTGCCTCCTCTGCCGCAACAGGCACTGCCATAATGGATGCGGCCATGGTAATTGCCAGCATCAGGGGACTGAATCGCTGCATCAATTTTTTCATTGTATTCTCTCCTCTTGATTATTTTTGCAAAGGTTGGTTGGTGTTTGGCTCGTCCGGCATCTGTTTTTCCAAGATGTCCCGGAACATCTCCTGTTTTGCAGCCTGTTTGCTTGCTTCATCCAAAACCAGGTTGCTTTCCACGTTGCCGTCCTTAATGGTGATAATCCGGTCTGCCACTGCGGAAAGTTCTCGCTCGTGGGTTACCATCACAAAGGTAATGTTGTGCTCCTTTGCCATGTTCAGCATCCGGTACAGTACTTGTTTGGTGGTTTGGCTATCCAGATTTCCTGTGGGCTCGTCCGCAAAGATAACCTTTGGTTTAGACACGAATGCCCTTGCAATGCCCACACGTTGTTGCTGACCACCGCTCATTTCGGTGGGTTTGTGGCCTGCACGTTTGCCAAGTCCCATCCGTTTCAGCTCCTGCACTGCCAATTCCATCCGCTGTTTACGGGGAACACCCTTGAACATCAGGGGGAGCGCCACATTTTCCGCCGCCGTTAAGCTGGGCAACAGGTTGTAGCTTTGGAAGATGAAACCCAGATGGGCTTGGCGGAATTTCGCCAGTTCCTGCTCGCTCATCTGGCTGATGTTATGTTTTCCGATATACACACTGCCCCGGGTGGGTTTTTCCAGTCCTGCCAACTGGTTCAGCAGGGTGGATTTACCGCTTCCCGAAGGGCCAACAATGCAACAGATTTCGCCTTGCTCGATGGAAAGATTGATGTCATTGAGTGCCACCACCTTTTCATGGCCCACTTTGTACACCTTGCGCAGGTGTTCCACACGAATAATCGCCGACACAGCCTCACCTCTTCCTTTCTTTTTAGGTTCAGGGGATTTGTTGCCCCCAAACTTTATCACAGATAGCCCACAAAGGAAGCCATCCAACCACTTTGGCTACTGGTGAAAACCCAGTAGTAAAGAACCGCCAATACCTCTCTTAAATAGCAGGGCAGTGCATCCATGACCGAGATGGACGCAGGTAAAAGTCTCACCGCTTCCAGCCCCGCCAGTTCCGCGTACACTCCTGCCCGATAGCAGTGGAATCCATTGGTCACCACCACCGCAGGCGTGTCCAGCGTTACCTCGTTTTGCTGTAACAACTGCACCGCAAACAGCAGGTTTTCTTCGGTTGAGGCACTTTTATCCTCCACCAGAATGTTTTCCTCGGGTACGCCCCGCTCGGTCAGCCAGCGGGCCATAATCTGGGCCTGTGGGGCTTGTTCATACCGTGCCTGTCCCCCTGTCACCACAATCAGGCTGTCCGGGTGACTGGCTTGGTATTCCAGTGCCTTTTCCAGCCTTCGCCGCAACAGGTCACCGGGGGCATCCCCCTCCGTTCCTGCTCCAAGCACAATCAGAACCTGCTCATTGCCCTGTACCGGATGGTTGTATGCTGCGATGCTGATAAATCCCAGCAGCCCCAGCATGACAGCGGCTCCAAGGGCAACTAGACCAAACAGAACCTTTCCCCATGGCCTAGAACAAGCCTTATGCAGAGCCGGCGCAAAGATGCTATACCCAAGGCAAAGCCCGGCAATGCCTCCAATCAGGACAGAACCCAGATTCACTGGCTGGAACAGGATGCGAAGGATGCAATCCACCGCCAGCACAATGCCCGCTAACCCAGTAAGCCAGCGTAGCCAGCTTATCTCTTTTTTGTTGTTTTGTCTCATTCTTGAATAATCGCTTGCCGCATCTGTATGTATTTGTCTATCTTAAAATACCATAGTACCCCCTATAAAAACGAGGGTAGTCTGCTTTTGACTTCACCTTTTATGCCATTTTAGCAATTTTTAAAAAAAGAGGCACCCAAACACAAAGCCGGGTACCCATAGAGAACCGGAACACCAGTCCGTTTCCCCTCGTTCTGCTTCGGTGAGCAGGTATTTTTATGTCTTTTGAATGCGAGCAAGCAAATCTGTGCCATCCAGCTTTGCAGGTACACCCAGATAGGAGCAGATGGTGTTACCAATGGCACCAAAGCCCAGCACCGTACCCAGATTATTGTCCGCCTTTACCTGCGGACCTGCCATCAGCAGAGGCACATATTCCCGGGTATGGTCGGTGGTTTTGGTAAATCCGGGGTCACAGCCATGGTCGCCGGTAATCATCAGAATATCCTCTTCACTCAGACCTCCCAGAATCTCACCCAGTGCGGCGTCAAATTCTGCGGTAGCGGCGGCATATCCCTCCACATTCCGGCGGTGGCCGTACAGCATATCAAAGTCCACCAGGTTGACGAAAGCCAGACCTTCAAAGGGACGCTGGAGCAAATCTTTCAGTACCTGAATGCCCTCGGTGTTGCCCTTTGTGCGGATGGTTTCGGTAATGCCCTGACCATCAAAAATATCGTAAATTTTGCCCACACCAATCACGTCTTTGCCGGCCTCTTTCAGATAGTCCAGCATGGTTTTGGCGGGGGGCTTCAAGGAATAGTCGTGACGGTTTGCGGTGCGCTTGAAGTCCTTTGCGCAGGTTCCCACGAAAGGACGTGCAATCACACGGCCCACACCATGCTCCCCTTTCAGCATTTCCCGGGCAATCTCGCAATAACGGTACAGCTCTTCCAGGGGCACAACCTCTTCATGTGCCGCAATCTGGAACACGCTGTCCGCAGAGGTGTACACAATGAGCGCGCCTGTCTTCATATGCTCCTCGCCGTAATCCTCCAGCACCTTTGTACCGGAGTAAGGCAGGTTGCAAATCACCTTGCGACCGGTCAACTGCTCAAACTGCTGGATTACCTCCTGCGGGAATCCATTGGGATAGGTGGGCAATGCGGATGCACTTTCCACACCTGCAATCTCCCAATGTCCAATGGTGGTATCCTTGCCGTTGCTTGCCTCCTGCAACCGGGCGAAGCTGCCCACAACGGAGGTGGCGGGGGTGCCACAGTCCACCCCATCCAGGTTAAACAGGCCCATTTTGGCAAGATTCTCGCCACGGAAGGACTCTGCCTTTACAATGGAAGCTAAGGTGTTGGCGCCCACATCACCAAATTTATCAGCGTCCGGCTCATAGCCAATGCCAAAGCTATCCAGAACAACCAAAAATACTCGTTTTGCCATCTTGTGAACTCCTCCTTAATCAGGGCAAATGAATTTGCATTTGCGTGATTACAGTGAAACTATGCTCCTAGTATACCATACTTAATAACAAAATCCTAGTGTTCGTGGTAAAATCCAAAATTCAAGGCATCCCCTTTGTTACAAAAAATACATTTCGTTGCAATGCTGTCCCTTCCCGTAAAAACCTGTCCAAAAATAGGAGAAAAGTTGGGCAAAATTGGGGGGTCAGGACACTCTCGTGCTCTCTGATTTTCCCCTTATTATCTTCCCTCGTGTTCTCTCTTTATCCCCTTGTTCCATTCCTGAAAAAAAGGAGATACAAGAGTAAATCTGAAAAATCCCTGAAGCACTCATTTTTACTCTGATTAGAAACTGAGAAAATATAGAGCAAACCTTGATTTTTTGAGGCTATACCTGGGTTTGTGCCGGGTTGAGCTGGGATAAAAGCCCCCCTCTGTTTCCCCACTGTGTTGCCCTTCCAAACACCTCTCGAAGAGGCAATTTGAGGGGTCAAAAAACAGGGTCGAACAGAGGTTCTCTCGCCCTCTTTTGCCCCGTTTTTTCTCCCGTTCCATCTTTTTTGCATAAAAAAATAGTGCCCTAAAAATAGGACACTACTTTTCATTCTTTTGGACAACTTAGTTCCCGGCGGGACAAATGCTGTCCCTTCCCGTAAAAACCTGTCCAAAAACAGGAGAAAAGTTGGGCAAAAATTGATGGTGGGACGCTTACTATTCTCTGATTTTCACCATATTTTCTTCTTGCGCATCCCCCGTTATCCCCTTGTATCCATCCTTGAAAGAGGGAGATACAAGAGCGAATTGGAAGAATCCCAGAGACACTCTTTTTTACCCTGGTTAGACACCGAGAAAACATAGGAGAAACCTTGATTTTTTAAGGCTATACCTGGGTTTGTGCCGGGTTGAGCTGGGATAAAAGCCCCCCTCTGTTTCCCTCTGTATCACCCTCTCGAACATCTCTCGAAGAGGAAATTTGAGGGGTCAAAAACAGGGTCGAACAGGGGTTCTCTCACCCTCGTTTACTCCGCTTTCTCTCCCGTTCTCCTCTTTTTGGCATAAAAAAATAGTGCCCTAAAAATAGGACACTACTTTTCATCATTTTGGACAACTTACTTCCCGGCGGGACAAATGCTCTTTCAGACTGCTATTCTGAGAATCGTAAAATCACAATCACTTCTAGGCATATTGTAGAAAAACGCCATGATTGTTAAAAAATTGTTGTGTGGGTTGCATATACTTTTTTGGAACCGCAAATCACGTCTTTTAAGTCGGCCAAATTTATTATATAATAGTGACATCAAACATTTTGGGCTAGGCTTTATTTCATAGAGTCTATGGATAAAATGACGAGAGTAACCTTAGGAGGTTTTTACGGATGCGTAAAACGAAAATCATTTGTACTTTAGGTCCGTCTACCGACCGTGAAGGCGTGATGCGTGAGCTGATTCTGGCCGGTATGAACATTGCCCGTTTCAACTTTTCTCACGGCAGCTACGAAGAGCACAAAGGCCGTCTGGACAATCTGAAGAAACTGCGTGCCGAGCTGAATATGCCGGTTGCAGCTCTTCTGGACACCAAAGGCCCTGAGATTCGTCTGCGTCAATTCAAGGATGGCAAGACTCGTCTGGAGGCTGGCCAGACCTTTACCCTGACCACCCGTGAGGTAGAGGGCACCAACGAAATCTGCTCCATTTCCTATAAGGATCTGCCCGGTGACGTTTCCGTGGGCAGCACCATCCTGCTGGCTGACGGTCTGATCAGCCTGACCGTTACCGCTCTGACCGACACCGACATCACCTGTGTCGTAAACAACAGCGGCCCCATCAGCAACAACAAGGGCGTAAACGTTCCTGGTGTTTCCCTGTCCATGCCCTACCTGAGCCAGAAGGACAAGGACGATATCCTGTTCGGAATCCAGAACGGCTACGACTTCATCGCAGCAAGCTTCACCCGTAACGCACAGGACATCCAGGACATCCGTCGTTTACTGGACGAGCATAACTCCCCCATCCGCATCATTGCTAAGATCGAGAACCAGGAAGGCATCGACAACATCCAGGAAATTCTGGCTGCTGCTGACGGTGTCATGGTTGCTCGTGGTGACATGGGCGTGGAAATCGACTTCACCGAGATTCCCATGATTCAGAAGGACATCATCTGCCAGAGCTTCTCCTCCGGCAAGCCTGTTGTTACCGCTACCCAGATGCTGGAGAGCATGATTGAGAACCCCCGTCCCACCCGTGCAGAAATCACCGACGTCGCCAACGCTATCTACGACGGCACCAGCGCCATCATGCTGAGCGGTGAGACTGCTGCTGGTAAGTACCCTGTGGAAGCTGTTCGCACCATGGCTGCTATCGCTGTTCGCACCGAGAGCGACGCAAGCTACATCGAGCATATGCGCAAGCCGCCGGTTGACGCTCGCATGAACATCACTGGCGCTACCGCTGCCGCTGCTTGCAGCACCGCTTCCAACATCAACGCAAGCGCTATCGTGACCGTAACCAAGAGCGGCGAAACCGCTCGTCTGCTGAGCAAGGTTCGTCCTCAGACCCCCATCATCGCTTGTGTAATCGACGAGCAGGTACAGCGTCACCTGGCTCTGTCCTGGGGTGTAACTCCCATCCTGATGCCCTACGCTCACAACACCGATGAGCTGGTAGAGCTGTCCACCAAGGCTGCTATGGAGAAGGGCCTGCTGGAGACTGGTGACCTGGTGGTTGTAACCGCTGGTGTTCCCGTGGGTGTTTCCGGCACCACCAACATGATGAAGGTTCACATGGTTGGCGAGTACCTGAGCAGTGGTGTTGGCATCGGCGAAGAAGTGGTAAAGGGCGCTCTGTGCGTTTGCCGCAACGCTGACGAGGTTGCCAGCAAGTTTAAGAAGGGCGACATCCTGGTTGTTCCCTACACCACCAACGAAATGATGGACGCTATGCGTGAAGCATCCGCTATCATCGTGGAGCAAAACGGCCTGAACAGCCACGCTGCTGTAACTGGTCTGGCTCTGAACCTGCCTGTTATGGTTGGTGTTATCAACGCTACCCACCTGCTGAAGGACGGCACCACCGTTTCCATCGACTGCAAGCGTGGTACCATCCATAATGTATCCTGCTAATTGTTGCAGAAACTTAAGTTAATTTAAGAGAATCCCGGCTTGTCCATTGTGACAAGCCGGGATTCTTATTATTATAAGCATAAAATAATTTGCACAAGTGGCAATTTCCGTAATGTGGATTTAAACTTCACCGCCGGCAATTGCTATGGCATCATCGGCGCAGACAGGTTCACCCTGCTAAAGATTATTTCTGACCAAATTGAACCCACCACCGGAACTATCTCCATTGGCACGGTCTTTTTAAGCCTAACTTATTATCCAAAAATAGGCTCTTACAATTGCCTTGTGTCCATTCACTGCGGAAGTAGTGTTCGGCACAATCATCCCCCACAAAACACACGACAAAAGCCTAAAATCGTCCGCCATCTTATTTAGATAACATAATCGTACTCTTGATTTTGCTTTGCCAAATCCGCAATGGTAAACTGGCTGAGGTAATTTTGAATCACATCGTCAAGACCCTTCCACAAGGGCAAAGTACGGCATTCTGCCGCACGGTGGCAACTGGGGGCATCTTGCTCCAAGCAGGATACAGGGGCAAGACTGCCCTCTGTTAAGGCCAGAATATCGGCGGCGGTGCATTCATCCGGGGATTTAGCTAGTCTATATCCCCCGCCTTTGCCACGCACCCCAACCAAAAAGCCGTTGCGCACCAGAACCTTTACGATTACTTCCAGGTATTTTTCGGATATTTCCTGCCGCTTTGCAATCTCTTTCAGGGTCACATACCCCTGTCCCTGGTGTTCTGCCATATCAATTAACACACGCAGGGCATAACGCCCCTTTGTAGATACCAGCATGAAGTCCTCCTTTTAAAAAGGCAATTATTTTAATTCATATTATACTGCTATGTTTATATAATTTCAAGTCTTGCCCCTATAAAAAAGGAGTGCCATCCCCCGTTTTGGGCAGATGACACTCCTTTTATTAGTTGTGTTTGGAAAAACGCTTTTTAAGTGCGTCTCTCCGCTTTTCTGTTGCTTGTTTGTCCACCTGCCACGCTTCTCCGGTGCAGATTAGAACATCGCCGGGCATTGCATCAGCGGGCAAAATGCCGGGATTTAGGGTCACAAAGGAAATGTCATCGCCTTTGCTTACCTCCACCACAGTAAATCCTTCTTCCCACCGATCTAAAATGTACAGTGGTTCCACCGAAAACACCCCTTTCCATTATGCGGCATTGGTGGTGTAACTTTCTATGCCATTTTCCGTGGCGGCAAGAATCACCGAGCCGTCCTGGTCTGTACGCAAAATGGTTGCGCCAAGCTTTTGATACCGCTCCATCGGCTCCCGGTGGGGATGTCCATAGCTGTTGTCTTTGCCACAGCTAATTACAATCCACTCCGGCTGAATGCTTTGCAGGAACTCCCAGGTGTTGGAGGTGTTGGAGCCATGATGGGCCGCTTTAAAAATCTGGGCTTGCTTCACTGCTCCATTCTGTAAGGCCAGCTGTTCCAAATCCGCCTCTGCATCCCCGCTGAGAACCGCACTCAGGCCAGGTGCTTTGTAGTACAACACCTGGGACAGGTTGTTATAGTTGTCGGTTTCCATACCTTCCAAAAGCACTTCCAACACGCCATCTCCAATGGAGAAAGTCTGGCCAGCCTCTGATACCACAGTGGGAATCTGCTTTTTCTCGATGGTTTCCATCACCCGCTCAAAGGTTCGGGTGGTGGGATACGGTGCATTGTCCAGCACCGGCAACAGCACCTGCTCCACCGGAATCTGTTCCAGCACTGCACGCATTCCCCCAATGTGGTCCGCATGGGGATGAGTCATAACCACCAGGGCAAGCTGTTCCACTCCCTGCTCTTCCAGATAGGCCAGAAGCGCCTCCTGACTGTCCGACTCCCCTGCATCCACAAGGCAGTAGGTGTCCCCACTTTGCAGTAGAGTTGCATCCCCCTGCCCCACATCAATGAAGTGGATGGCCTGGGTTTCATCGGACAGCTGCTCGCTTCCCTGGGGTTTGGTGGACAGGTCGAATGCGTCATACAATTCGCTCCAGGTGGGAAGAACCAGCTTTCCATCTTCCCAGCCCAGGTTTACCCCAACCAAAAGGCAAATCACTGCCACAATCATGGTGACAAGTTGGGATACGCTCAGGCGGATTGTAATTTTCTGGCTCCGCCGTCTTTTACTTGTTCGTCGTTTTTGTGCCATGGTTTATCTCCGTTTTCCTTTTGGTGCAAAGGTGGGTCTTGCCTGATTGCCACCCTTTTTTGCCCCATCCTTGCTCACAAATTGGCCACGAATGGGTTTTGCCTGACTGCGCTTAGCCTGTGCCCGTGTGGTGGGCCGCTTGGTGGACTGGGGCTGTACCTTCGGCTTATAGCCCGGCACAAGCAGAGGAATCAAGTCCTCTCGGTGGGTTTTGTGCAGTGCTTTAACCACCTTTTCTGCATTGCGGGGGTCATAGTACTGCAACAGTGCACGTTGCATCGCCTTGCCTTCCGGGTTTTTCTCCACAAAGACAGGCTTTAAGGTATAGGGGTCCAATCCGGTATAGAACATACAGGTGGACACTGTGCCGGGTGTAGGATAGAAGTCCTGCACCTGCTCTGGGCGGATGTTGTTGCGGTACAGGTATTCTGCCAGGTAAACCGCATCTTCCAAGGTACTGCCCGGATGACTGCTCATCAGATAAGGCACAAGGTACTGCTTTTTGCCCACCTGCTTGGTGAGTTCATAAAACCGCTTGGAAAATTTGTTGTACACTTCCACAGGAGGCTTGCCCATGTATTTCAGGGTGTTGGGGGCGCAGTGTTCCGGGGCTACCTTGAGCTGACCGGACACATGGTGCTCCACCAGTTCCTTGAAGAAGGTTTCATCCTTATCCCAGGTAAGATAGTCGTACCGGATACCACTGCGGATAAACACCTTCTTCACGCCGGGCAGCTGGCGCAAACGACGCAACATGGACAGATACTCGGTGTGATCCAAAATCAAGTGGGAGCAAGGGCTGGGTGCCATGCACTTTTTGCCGGACTGGCACATACCCTCGGTCATCTGTTTAGCACAGCTGGGCAGGCGGAAGTTTGCGGTGGGGCCGCCCACGTCGTGGATGTATCCCTTAAAACCGGGCTGTTTGGTGAGCAATTCCCCTTCCTCGACCACGCTGTCCACGCTTCGACTGGTGACCCGGCGACCCTGATGCAGGGTAATGGCGCAGAAGTTGCATCCACCATAGCAACCACGGTTGTGAATGATGGAATACTCCACCTCTTCAATGGCAGGAACACCGCCCAAAGCCTCGTAACTGGGGTGGTAGGTACGGGTGTAGGGCAAGGAAGCCACCCAGTCCAGCTCTCTGCGGGTCAGGGCAGTTGCCGGGGGATTTTGTACCAGATAACCGTTTTTCTGCTTTTGTACTACGATTTGTCCCGTCACGGAATCCTGTTCATCCATCTGGATGCGGCAGGCTTTGGCATAGGCCACCTTATCCGAACTTACCTTGTTGAAGCCGGCACACTCCACGTATTTTTCCGGCAGATGGGCGAAATCCGTCATATAGCAGGTTCCTGCCACATCCCGGATGCTGCTGGCTGGCTCCCCCTGAGATAGACGCTTAGCAATCTCTATGGTCTGGTGTTCCGCCATGCCATAGCTAATCAGGTCTGCGCCGGAGGTTTCCGCAATGCTGGGGATAACCGTGTCCATCCAGTAATCATAATGGGCAAATCGGCGCAAACTGGCTTCCAAACCGCCCAAAACCACGGGCACGTCGGGATATGCTTCTTTTGCAAGCTGGGTGTAAACCGTTGCGCTTCGGTCAGGGCGTTTTCCTGCCACGCCGCCAGGGGTATACTCGTCCACCTTACGGCGAATCTTTGCCACCGAGTAGTGGGCCACCATGCTATCTACGTTGCCACCACCGATGAAAAAGCCGTATTTGGGCTTTCCCAGCACCTTCATGCTTTCACAAGTGGTATAGTCAGGCTGGCTGATAACACCCACCTTATATCCCTGCGATTCCAGTACACGACCGATAATGGCCGGGCCAAAACTGGGGTGGTCCACATAGGCATCCCCCATAACCAGCACAAAGTCCAGCTCTTCCCAGCCACGTTGTTCCATATCCTGGCGGCTGATGGGTAAAAACTGTGTTCCCTGCTGCATTGCTAATCTCCCTTCTATTTCACCCAGCATATCCTGTGCCGGATTTCTCATTGTTACCATACGTTTATTGCTTAAACAAGCAGACACCCCCGATAGGCCGTCAGAATAGGCGCCTTTCGGGGGCAACTGCTTTTTATTTTACCAGATTCTACAATTTTAGTCCAGTCCTGTTTGCACAGTGGTTACATCAATTCATCCGGCACTGGCTGGGTGGAGTCGGTGCGCATACACCGCTCAATCCATTGCTGGCGGGTAATCAGTACCTCACGGGGTTTTGCGCCCTGGTGCGGGCCAATTACACCCATGGCTTCCATCTCGTCCATGAGACGTGCGGCACGGGCATATCCTAGCTTGCAACGACGTTGCAGCAAGCTGGCGGAAGCCATTCCTGCATCAATGACCACCTCAATGGCCTGTTCCAGCATGGGGTCCTGACGCTCATCGCTGTCCTCCATGTCGGATGCGGCTTTTTCTGGCATTGCCTTCTGCTCCATCTCCGCAATCATGGCTTCGTCGTACTGGGCGCCACCACTCTGCTTGATGAAGTCCAGCACGGCGCTGATTTCCTCATCCTTTACATAAGTGCCCTGAATACGAAGGGGCTTGGACGCACCCACAGGCATAAACAGCATATCGCCCATACCCGCAGTTTCTCTGCACCTGCCGCATCCAGAATGGTTCGGCTGTCCACCTGGCTGGACACCGCAAAGGCAATTCGGCTGGGGATGTTTGCCTTAATCAAGCCTGTAATAACATCCACGCTGGGGCGCTGAGTTGCAACAATCAGGTGCATACCCGCCGCACGGGCTTTCTGGGCAATACGGCAGATGTAGTCCTCCACTTCTTTGCCTGCAACCATCATCAAGTCCGCCAGCTCGTCAATCACAATGGCGATGTAGGGCATCTTTTCCATGTCGTCCTGCTGGGCCGCCAGACGGTTGTAGCTTTTGATATCACGCACATTGCGGGCAGCAAACTCCCGGTAACGGCGTTCCATCTCTGCCACCGCACTGCCCAGCGCACCTGCGGCCTTGCGGGGTTCGGTCACAACCGGCATCAGCAGATGGGGAATGCCATTGTATTCTGCCAGTTCCACCACCTTGGGGTCAATCAGAATCAGCTTCACGTCTTCCGGGCTGGATTTATACAAAAAGCTGATGATAATGCTGTTCACGCAAACCGACTTACCGCTACCGGTGGAACCTGCAATCAACAGGTGGGGCATCTTGCACAAATCCGCCACCTGTGCGTTACCTGCAATGTCCTTGCCCAGAGCCAGCGTCAAGGGCGATGCACTACGGGCATAAGTCTGGGATTCAAAAATGCCACGGATGCCCACCGGGCTGGATTTCCGGTTGGGAACCTCCACACCGACAGCAGGTTTGCCGGGAATGGGCGCTTCGATACGCACCCCGGCGGCCGCCAGATTCAAGGCAATGTCGTCCGCCAGACCCGTGATTTTACTAATCTTTACGCCAGCCAGGGGTTGCAACTCATACCGAGTAACAGAAGGCCCACGACAGATGTCCAGCACCCGTGTTTTTACACCAAAGCTTTCCAGTGTACCCACCAGAATTTCAGCGTTTTTCTTCATTTCCTCTTCCACGCTGGGGTCATCCACCGCCACAATCTTTTCAAACAAATCCAGCGGCGGGTACTGATATGCGGGGGGAGCGGGTTCTTCCGGTTCTGCCTGTTCGGTTGTTGCGGCCGCCGCAGGGTTCAGGGGCTGTAAGGCTTCCTGCGCCACAGATTCATCCGGAGTCATCGCTTTTTGAACCAGCTCATTCAGCTGTGCCGGGTTCTGGAAGTCCACAGGCGCTTGCAGTACGTCCAGTTCTTCGTCTCCCTCTTCCAGTTCTGTGCTCTGGTGGAAATTCATCTCGATAGCACAGCCTTCCGGTTTGGGGTAAGGTTCAAAGCCCACATCGGAATTTTGCTGGGGCTCTTCCTCAAACAGGTGGGTTTCAAACTCGCTGGGAGGCTGGGGTCCAGTCTGTGCAGTCGGCTGTACAGGTACAGGAATCGGCTGTTCTTCCAGATAGTCCGAAGATTCCGGTTCGGGGTCCGGCCCCAGGTCAATGTCCACGGCGGAGCGGCGACGGAAGCGGCTTGCAAAGCCAGCATGGGGGTCTTGGGATGCCATCTCCGCCTGCATGGCAAGCCGGTTGGCCTGTGCCCGTTCTTCCATGGCCTGGCGGCGCTCCTGTTCTTCCCGCTCCCATTCTTCCCGCTTGATGCGTGCTTCCTGGCGGCGAATCTCCCATTCCTGATTCCGTTCATCCCGTTTCAGTCTGGCCTCTTCCCGCTCCTGTTGCCAATCGCTGGTGTGAACCTCCACAAAGTTCCACAAATCCACAGGAGTCAGGCCCAGATACCACATCACAACGGCCACCAGTAAAATCAAAAGCAGAATGTTTGCCGCCGGATGACCACACAAGGCAAGGAGTGTACCTCCCACAAGGCCACCCAGCACACCGCCGCCTAAAAAGCTCTGTCCATTTTCGTACAACAGACCAATGGCCTGGAAAAAGTTCAGTCCTTTCAGGTCAATGGTGGAGAACACCACCGCCGTGCCGGAAAGCATCATGACAACCAGCAGGGACTTTGTCACCCTTGCCCAGACAGGCCGCTCCATGGCCACCAAAACCGCCAGATAAATCAAAAGCGGCCCTAACAGGTACATAGTAAACCCAAACACACCCAGCAGGAATGTGCGCAACCACGCCCACACGGATTCGCCGGGTATAAATCCCATGGTGATAAGTACGATGCCCAGCACAAACAAAAGAATACTCCAGCTTTGAGAGATTTCCCCCTGCTGTTTTCTGCTGGTTGTGCGCTTGCGAGTTGTGCCACTTTTGGAGCGGCTGCTTGCTTTTCGCTGTGCCATAATTTCTCTTTCCTTCACTCCATCCTTGCATCAAACAATTGTCAGCCACTTTTAACAAAGGGGCGACAATCTGCGTTTCTTCCTATAAAAACAGCGGTCTTACAACCGTGCTGTGGATTTTTTATTATACCACATTCCTGCTTTAATTTCCAGCCATCCCGAAAGGCTCTTTTTTCAGGTTGCCTCGTTTTTTCTGCGCTCAAAAGCCCACCCTCCGTGCGGAAGATGGGCCATGTTGAGCATTTTTGAAGGTTATCTTGCGTTATCTGCGTGAATCAAGCATCTGACTGGGATTTTTGTGCCTGATTTTGCTCGATCTGGGCATACAGATAGTCCAGCGCATCCCCAAGTCCACCAATCTCATCCATAAGACCTTCCTGCACCGCCTGCGGGCCAGCCAGCACCGTTCCCACGTCCATAATCAGCTCTCCGGTTTGCATCATCAGCTCCACAAAACGTTCTTTGGTGATGTTGGAATGTCCGGTGACAAACCCGGCAATTCGTTCCTGCATCTGCTCAAAATAGCGCATGGTCTGGGGCACTCCCAGCACCAAACCAGAGTGACGAACCGGGTGGATGGTCATGGTTGCGGTTGGCACAATAAAGCTGTGCTGTGCGCTCACTGCCAGCGGAATACCGATGGAGTGGCCGCCTCCCAGTACCAGCGTGGCACTGGGCTTTGTCACCCCTGCAATCAGCTCTGCCAAGGCCAGCCCGGCTTCCACATCGCCGCCCACGGTATTCAGCACCACCAGCAAGCCCTCGATGCTGGGGTCTTCCTGCACCGCCACCAGCTGTGGAATCACATGCTCGTATTTGGTCACCTTCTGGCCCTGTCCCGCATCCACATGGCCTTCTATCAACCCCACCACTGTCAGGCAATGGATGGAATGCCGTCCCTTTGTTTTAATAATGGAACCAGTTTCCAGCATATAGTCCTGCTCCAGTTGTTCCTGCTGTACCTGTGCATCGGTGGGAATCTGTTCTTGCTGTGGCATAATCCGCCTGCCCCCTTCGTTTTTTTACAGTTTGCCACCCTATAGCAAAAAATATACCTGATATTTTGGGGGATTCAACATTTGACAAACACAAAGGCAATCCGCTATTATAGAAGGGTGGAAGAATCATGGCCCGCCGGGTTTGATATACAGGCGGACTTTTTCGTGCTGGGTTTTCTCAATAAGGCCCGGCTCGTTTCAATTTTACTCAAAGATGGTGACAGAACGATGAATCATACACAAAACAAGGTTTCTCTTCCGGTAATCAAACGGTTGCCCAAATATTATCGCTATATCCGTCAGATGCAGGCCAATGGGGTGACCAAGGTTTCCTCCAGCGAACTGGCCCGCATGATGGGTACCACCGCCAGCCAGGTTCGACAGGACTTTAACTGCTTTGGTGGCTTTGGTCAGCAGGGCATCGGCTACAACGTGGATGTCCTTCTGCACGAGATTGGTCGCCTGCTGTTTGGCGATGGAGAAAAACTCCCCACCATTTTGATTGGTGCTGGTCGACTGGGCACCGCCGTATCCCGCTTTCTGACCACCGACACCAATGGCTACAACCTGCTGGCTGTGTTTGACTCCAAGCAGGATATGGTGGGCAAGAATCTGGACGGCATTCCCATCCATCACATTGACGAGCTTGAGGACTTCTGCGCC
>JAHLFP010000020.1 GCA_018883715.1 Candidatus Allofournierella pullistercoris
GAGCCATAGCAGCAAATGGCGACCCGGATGGGGCTCGAACCCACGACCTCTAGCGTGACAGGCTAGCGTTCTAACCGACTGAACTACCGGGCCATTTGCGTTGTCGCATCAGCGACGATGTTTATTATACGCCATGGAAAAACAAAAGTCAACCCCTTTTTCAAATTTTTTTAAAAACTTTTTTGCATGAAAAAAGAGAGATGGAATCAGTCCATCTCTCCTGTGTTTTTTCAGCCTTGCCGGCCGCCGTATCGCTTGCTTTGTTCCACTGCCAGTCTGTCGCACCGTTCGTTTTCCGGATGTCCAGCATGGCCTTTAATCCATTTGTATTCAAAGGTGTGTGGCTCACAAAGAGCTAACAGCTTTTCCCACAAGTCCGGATTCAAGGCAGGGGATTTGTCGGCTTTTCTCCAGCCCCGTGCCTTCCAGCCTTTCGCCCAGCCTTTTTGCAGTGCGTCAATCACATACTTGGAGTCACTGCAAAACACAATATGGCAGGGTTCTTTCAGCATCTCTAGCGCACGAATCAAGGCAGTCATCTCCATCCGGTTGTTGGTGGTTTGTGCTTCCCCGCCGGACAATTCTTTTTCGTGCTGCTTATATCGCAGGATTGCACCCCAGCCTCCCGGACCGGGGTTTCCACTGCATGCGCCGTCGGTGAAAATTTCAATCTGTTTCATACCCATTCTCCCAAAGCCTTTGTTCCTGTACCCTGAATAATTCGCTTTTGACAGGACTATTCTGTGTTTAATGTTAGTTTATTATAACGATTTTTTCCCATTGACGCAAGGCGGGAGCAAGCCCCGCTTGATTGACAGAAGGCTATATTTAAGAGTATAATAATAACAACTTTCGGCTTGAGAAGTTTGCAAGCCTTAGCCGGGTCATTGGGTTTTTGTGATGCAACCAGCCCATGACCCCCGTGCGTTTGAATCAAAAGGGCCCGGTCGCATTGAACAAATGGACTCCTCGTGCCCACAACCAAAACCAAAACGGAAGAACAAACTGTTACTTAAAGCAAAAGCCGCCACCTTTTGGATGGCTGGCGGGCTTTGTGTTTCGTATTTTATGGAGGATTTATTGAATTATGAGTGAAAATCAGCGTGTTGCACAGCAGCCCAAAAAGCCGCGCGTTCCCAGAGCCGCCGCAAAACGCAGCGAGGCCGCTGCAACTTCTGGCGGTAACGGTCAGACCCGTCGGCGTCCTTTTTATAACCGTCCCCGCAAATCCACTGGCAAAAATCAGAAGGAAAAACGGGGACAGTCCGCAATTCCCATGCACATCATCCCTCTGGGTGGCCTTGGGGAAGTGGGCAAAAACATCACTGTATATGAATGCCAGGGTGACCGGCTGATTGTGGACTGTGGTCTGGTGTTCCCGGACAGCGATATGTTCGGCATTGACCTGGTTATCCCGGATTTCACCTATGTGGTGCAGAACAAGGACAGCATCAAGGGTGTGGTGATTACCCACGGACATGAGGACCACATTGGCGCATTGCCTTACCTACTCAAGCAGGTGAACCTGCCCATCTATGCCACCAAGCTGACCATTGGTCTTATTAAAAACAAGCTGGAAGAGCATGGTCTGCTGGGACGCACCAAACTGGTGGAAATTACCCCCCGTCACAAGTTCAAGCTGGGCTGTTTCACCGTGGAACCCATCCACGTGAACCATTCCATTCCGGATGCAGTTGCCCTGGCAATTGAGTGCCCGGCGGGTATCGTCATCCAGACTGGTGACTTTAAGATTGACTACACCCCTCTGTCCGATGGCCCCACCGACCTGGCGACCATTGCGGAATATGGCAAAAAGGGTGTGCTGGCTCTGCTGAGTGACTCCACCAATGCGGAACGCCCCGGCTTTACCGCCACCGAACACAAGGTGGCCCAGAGCTTTGCAAACCTATTCCGTCAGGCAGACAAACAGCGCATTATCATTGCAACGTTTGCTTCCAACATCTATCGTGTTCAGCAGATTATTGACCTGGCGGTGGAAAACGGACGTAAGGTGGCGGTGTCCGGCCGTAGCATGGCCAACAACACCAAGATGGCACTGGAACTGGGCTATCTGCATGCTCCGGACAATGTCTTGATTGAGCTGGACCAAATCAACAAGTACCCGCCGGAAAAGGTAGTGCTGATTACCACCGGCAGCCAGGGCGAGCCTCTGAGCGCGCTGTCCCGTATGGCGAGCGCAAGCCACCGCAACGTGCGGGTAGGCCCGGGAGACTTTATCATTATTTCTGCTACCCCGATTCCCGGCAACGAGAAGATGGTAACTAAGGTGGTGAATGGCCTGTTGCGCCTGGGCGCACAGGTGATTTACGAGTCCATGTACGACGTACACGTTTCCGGTCATGCCTGCCAGGAGGAGCAAAAGCTGATTTTGACCCTGGCAAATCCCCAGTACTTCCTGCCGGTACACGGTGAGTACAAACAGCTGAAAAAACACGCAATGACGGCAGAAAGCCTGGGCATCCCGGCAAAGAACATCCACATTGCCGAGGTGGGACAGGATATTATCCTGAGCACCAATGAGTTGAAAACCGGCGAAAGCGTGCCCGCAGGTGCGGTCATGGTGGACGGCCTGGGTGTGGGCGACGTGGGCAATGTGGTGCTCCGTGACCGTCGCCATCTGTCCGAGGACGGCCTTGTGATTGTGGTTGCCACTGTGGACAGTGCAACTGGCGAGGTGGTAGCAGGCCCGGATTTGGTTTCCCGTGGATTTGTTTATGTGCGGGAGAGTGAGGAACTGATGGAGGAAGCTCGCCGTTTGGTAAGCCAGTGCCTGGACCGTTGCACCGAGGAACACGTCCGGGATTGGAACAGTGTCAAGACCCGTGTACGGGAGACTTTGTCCTCTTATATTTATCGCAAAACCAAGCGCAGTCCTATGATTCTTCCGGTTTTGATGGAAGTGTAATATCCCTGGAATGTTTCACACAAAGGAGGGGTGAGGGATGAAATTGCGGCCTCGATTTACCCTGGAACTTTGCACCATTGGCCTTGCAATCCTGTGTGTTGTGCTAACCGTGCTGTTGGCACTGCTGGATGTACGGGTGCTTTGGTTTTTAATTCCTATTGTCCTTGTTATGATGGGAGGATTCTGGCTGTTTGGGCGGCATCTGCGCCAGTTTATTGCTGGGCGGGTGCTGTCCGCCGGAAATCCCCAAAAATCGGATATGCTGGCCTCGCAGAATCTGGCCCTTCCCGCAGCTTTGCTTCATGATGGGACGCTTCTTTGGTATAACAAGCCCTTTGAACAGGTGATTTTGGGCGGTCAGGCCTATTTTTTGGCCCCTGTTGAGCAGATTTTGCCGGGGTTGGATTTGGCCCAGTGTGCAAGCCCAGAGGGACAGGTGTTCACGCAGGCAGGGCGACAGTATGCTGTGTTTTGCAGTGAGAGTGAGGGTAGTTCCACCCACATTTTGTATCTGGTGGATGAAACCGATTTGCGGCTGACAGCAGCGGAGTATACAGCCAGCCGTCCCTGCTGTCTGATTTTTGAGATTGACGGATACAACGAGCTGTTTGCGGAGCTGAAAGATTCCCAGCGTGCGGCCCAGATTGAAGCCATTAACACGGTTTTGGAAGGTTACATCGGCAACACCACCGGCTTTTTGCGCCGTATTTCCAATGCACGCTATCTGGCGGTGGTAGAAGAACGGCATCTTCAGCAGATGCTGGCGGAAAAGTTTGATGTGCTGGACCAGGTTCGCAATCTGGAAGGCCCGGTGGCTATGACCCTGTCCATTGGTGTGGGACATGGGGGCAAAACCATGCGCCAATGCGAGGAAATGGCCCAGCAGTCTTTGGATATGGCGCTGGGACGTGGTGGCGACCAGGCCGCAGTGAAAACACCAGACGGCTTTGCCTTTTATGGCGGTGTTTCCCGCAGTGTGGAGAAGCGAAGCCGTGTAAAGAGCCGCATTGTGGCAACTGCCTTGACGGATATGATTCGTCAGGCGGACAGTGTGGTGATTATGGGGCACCGTATGAGTGATTTGGACAGCGTAGGCGCCGCCATTGGTGTGCTGAGCATCTGCAAGGGAATGAATGTCCCGGCGGTGATTGCCATCCGACGGGATGCAACCCTGTCCCAAAGCCTGATTCACCGTTTTGAGCAGGCTGGTTTTGGTGAGGACTTTATTGCACCCCAGCAAGCGCTGGAGTATATCACCAGTAAAACCCTGTTGGTTGTGGTGGATACCCACATCAAAGGCTTGCTGGAAAGTGCGGAAGTCTATGAAAAATGCCGGCAGGTGGCGGTGATTGACCACCATCGGAAAGCGGTGGGACACATTGACAATGCGGTCCTCTTTCTGCATGAACCCTATGCTTCCTCCACCTGTGAGCTGGTCAGCGAGCTGATTCAGTATGTGAACGGCGGACAGATTCGCCCCACTGCGCTGGAAGCGGAAGCTTTGCTGGCGGGCATTATGCTGGACACCCGGAATTTTTCCATTCATACTGGGGTGCGTACCTTTGAAGCGGCGGCCTATCTGCGCCGGATGGGCGCCATGACCGAGCAGGTGAAACTGCTGTTCAACTCCAGTCTGGAAGAATATGCGGCAAAATCCAATCTGGTGGAGCGGGCACAGCTTTATCTGGGTTGTGCACTGTCCTTTTCTCAGCCCTTGCCTGATGATATGGCGGTGGCAGTGCCCCAGGCGGCTAACGACTTGCTTACCATTGATGGGGTAGGAGCCAGCTTTGTCTGTGTGAAAAAGGGCAATGGAGTGAATATCTCGGCCCGAAGCATGGGAGCAGTGAACGTACAGGTGATTCTGGAACAGCTTGGTGGAGGCGGCCATCTTACCATGGCGGGGGCACAGCTTCGGGACACCACGCTGGAAGAAGCGGAACACAAGCTCCGTCAGGCCATCCGCCAGTACCGAGAAGAGCAGTATCGCACCGCTAAACAAGAGCGTCAAACGATGTGAAGATACATACAAGAGCTTTTAACCGTAGATATGAATGAATCATAAAAAGGAGAGAAAAGTATGAAGGTTATTCTGAAGCAAGATGTGAAAAACATTGGCAAAAAAGACGAAATCCATGAGGTTTCTGACGGATACGCACGCAACTTTTTGTTCCCTCGCAACCTGGCTACCCAGGTGGACTCCACTGCGCTGAATATGGTTCGTACTAAGAATGAAGCCAAGGAGCACCATGCTGCTCAGGCACTGGAAGCTGCGCAGAAGCTGGCTGAAACCATTCAGGAAAAGGTTGTGCTGATTCGCACCAAGGGAAATGGCGGACGTCTGTTTGGCAAGATTACCGCCAAAGAGGTTGCACAGCATCTGGGGGAAGAGGTGGGTCATCCCATCGACAAGCGTAAGGTAGAGCTGGAGCGTGACATTAGGGAATTTGGCACCTACCAGGCTACCGTAAAACTGCACCCCGGTGTGGTAAGTACCTTTAAGGTTAAGGTGGAGGAGCAGCAATAATCCATCCAATCTACGCCCAGCGCTTGCCGCTGGGCGTACTTATTCCAAGATAAATTGTGAACGCTGCCCCGCAAGGGGGCGAAGGGGAACCAATGCAAGACACAAAGTTACAACTGGAAACCATGGGCCTGTCCGAGCCATATAACATGGAAGCGGAACAGTCGGTGCTGGGTGCCGCTTTGCTGGATCGGGAACGGGTGATGCCCACCTTGATTCAGCTTTTAAAGCCGGAAATGTTTTATGCCCGGCAGAATGGGGAAATCTTCTCCCAGATGGTGCGGCTGTACTCTGAGGACGACCGGCTGGACGTGGTTACACTGATTGATGCAGTGGACCAGCAGAATGTATTCGAGAGCACCGAAGCGGCAAAAGTATATATCATGCGCCTGGCGGAAGTGGTGCCCACCATTACCAACTTTGAGGCTTATGCCAACATTGTGGTGAATCGGTATATGGCCCGTCAGGTGATGCATCTGGCACAGGATATTCTGCAAAAAAGCAGTGACCAGCCCAATGCAGAGGTATTGCTGGAAAGTCTGGAGCAAAGCGTCACCAGTCTGCGCGCAAACCAGAAAAAGGAAGAATTAACCCGCCTGTCGGATGCCTTTTTGGAAACCATGGCAACCTTACAGAAGATTGCAGGCCCGGACAAGGACAAGTATGCGGGTATTCCCACCGGTTTTACCTATCTGGATAACATTCTCACCGGAATGGGCCGTTCCGACCTGATTATTCTTGCGGCTCGTCCTGGTATGGGTAAAACCAGTTTTGCCTTGAACATTGCCACCAATGTGGCGAAAAAGTCCCGCATTCCGGTGGCGATTTTCAGCCTTGAGATGAGCAAGGAACAGCTTACAAATCGTATCCTTTCCGCAGAGGCAGGGGTGGATAGCCATGCCTTCCGTTCCGGTGCACTGGACAACGATGACTGGCGGGATTTGGTGAATGCAATGGAGCTATTGCATGAAGTGCCCATCTTTATGGATGATACCTCCGGCATTACAATCCCTGAGGTAAAGGCGAAAATCCGCCGCATCAACCAAGACCCGGACAAGAAACCCATCGGTCTTGTGGTGATTGACTATCTTCAGCTGATGACCAGCGGCAAGCGGACGGAAAACCGTGTGCAGGAAGTCAGTGATATTACCCGAAACCTGAAGATTATGGCAAAGGAATTGAATGTGCCGGTTATTGCCCTGTCCCAGCTGTCCCGTGCGGCAGAAAAGGGAAGCGGCCGTTCCGACCATCGTCCCCAGCTTTCCGACCTGCGTGATTCCGGTTCCATCGAGCAGGACGCAGACATTGTACTGTTCCTATACCGTGAGGGCTATTACAGTTCCATGAGCGGGGAGAATTTGGAGGAAAGTGACTCCACCACAGCGGAGTGCATCATTGCCAAAAACCGTCATGGTGAAACCGGTAAGGTGGATTTGGGCTGGGATGGTGCTCACACCCGGTTCGTGAACGTGGATTACCACCATGGATAATTTGTTACAACAGGTGTCCCTTTGCTTGGACAGATGGGTACACCCACAGGATAGGCTTCTGGTGGCGGTAAGCGGCGGAGCGGATTCCATGGCTTTGCTTCATGTTTGCCAGCGTTTACAGGAAACCTTTGGTTATCAACTGGAAGTGGTTCATGTGAACCACGGTCTGCGCCAAAGTGCCAAGCAGGAACAGCAGGCGGTGGAAGACTACTGCCGGCAACATGGCATTCCGTTGCATCTTCATGAAGAGTCACTTCAAACCCAGCGGCGCAGTGAGGACTGGGCCAGAAGTTTGCGGTATCGCTTTTTTGAAGAGGTTTTGACGCAAAAGGATACTCCCTCCTGGCTTGTGACCGCCCATACCCTAAGTGACCAGGCGGAAACCTTGCTGTTTCGCCTAACACGGGGGTGTGGCCCACGGGGTGCGGTGGGCATGACCCAGCGGCGGGGACGGTATCTAAAGCCCTTGCTGGCGGTAAGCCGTGAGCAGGTGGAGGCATATTGCCATAGCCAGGGGCTGGCCTTTGCCCAGGACGAAAGCAACTGGGATGAACGCTATGCCCGCAATCGCATCCGCCACAGTGTCCTGCCCCAGCTTGCAGAAATTAACCCGCAGGTACAGCAGGCATTGGGAGAATTTTGCACTCGGATGGAGCAGTTGCAGGCGTATCTGGAACAGCAAGCCAGGTTGTTATTGGATTCCGCGTACTGTCCCGGCGGCTGGAAGCTGGAGGTGTTGCAAAATGCCCCCCCAGCTCTACGCCAGCAGGCATTGACCCGGCTTGTGGAAGAGCATCGCCCGGTGCGCCAGTCGGATTTACAGCGGCTGGAAGCGCTGTGCAAGGGGGAAGTGCGAGCGGTTCAGCTTGGGCAGTCTTTAACGTTAACTGTACGTAAGGGACTGCTATGCTGGCAGGAAACGAGGCCTTGCCAGCCAGAACAGGTGGCCTATCCTGCAAAGGCGGGATGCTATGAGTTTCCCGGCGGATACCATCTGGAGCTGGAAGAGCTGGATTTGACCCAAACCAGCGACCATGAAAAATTTGTGCAAAGTCTAAAAAGGGGCTTAAATAATGCACTTGATTGTGATAGAATAGGAGAGAATCTGTTTTTGCGGACAAGGCAGGCGGGGGATAAATACCGCCCACGGGGACGCAATGGCAGCAAAACCTTGAAAAAACTTTGGAATGAGCAGGGAATTCCGCTCTCCCAGCGTCAGTGCATGCCGCTTCTTGCCGTGGGCAATCAGGTGGTGTGGATTTGGAACGAGGGAACAGCAGAACACCTGCAACCAAAGGTTGGAACCCGAAAGGTTCTTTTGATTAACCCCAGCAAAAAGGAGCTAAAAATATGAGCATGAGAGATGACATCTTAAAGGTGCTTTTCACCGAGGAGCAGCTGAAGGAAAAATGTGCCGAAATGGGTGCCCAGATTACCAAGGATTACCAGGGTAAAAATCTGGTGCTTGTCACTGTTTTGAAGGGCGCAGTGGTTTACATGGCAGATTTGATGCGCCACATTGACCTGGAATGTGCCATTGACTTCATGGTGGTTTCCTCCTACGGAAGCGGCACCAAGAGCACCGGCGTGGTGAAAATTGTGAAGGATTTGGACGAGGACCTGAGCGGCAAGGATATCCTGATTGTGGAGGATATTCTGGATACCGGCATGACCCTGAACTATCTGAAGGGCCTGCTGAGCAGCCGCAACCCTGCCAGCATCCGCATTGCCACCTTGCTGGACAAACCCGAGCGCCGTGCAGTGGAGTTGCAGGCGGATTATGTGGGCTACCAGGTACCGGATGAGTTCGTGGTGGGCTATGGCCTTGACTATGACGAGAAATACCGCAACCTGCCTTTTGTGGGCGTGCTGAAGCCGGAAGCATACCAGCGCTAATCGCCCTATAAAAGCAACCAGCGTTTTAAAACCAAGCACCAAAAAGGGGGATTTCCAAACAATCTCCCTTTTTGTGCAAAGATAGGAGTTGAATTTTTTGCAGCGTAGACCAAGATTTAACGGCGTCGTGATTGTGGTATTGCTGGCGTTAAGCGTGCTGGCAATCAATCTCTGGTCGGTGATGGGCTCTCAGACCATGCCCATGAGCTATTCCAAGATGTTGAGCTACTTTAAAAGCCAGCAGGTTATTGGTTTTGACATGGATTTGAACACTGGAAGCCTGAAGCTGGCATTGGTGGAAGGCGAACTGGATCTGCCTAAAAATGCGGTGGACACCAGCAAAGCGGTTCAGAAGACCCAGCAGGGCATGATGAGCCTGATGATGGGCTCCGGCAGTGCCCAGGCCGACCCGTCGGACCAGCTTCCCACCGGTGAGGGCATCTGGCAGGTGACCTATCATGTGCCGTATTTTAGCATCTTTTATGAAGATGTACAGCCGCTGATTGAAGCCTACGATGAAGCCCATCCCGATGCACCCATGTATCAGGATTACAGCCCTATTAAAAGCAGTATTCCCTGGGCGGACATCCTGATGATGGTGGTCATGCTGGGCAGCATGGTGTTCCTGTTCTTCATTATGTTCCGTGGTGGAAACCAGGGTGGCAACATGATGAATGTGGGCAAGGCCAAGGTAAAGGAACAGTCCGACGACAAGCGTAAGACCACCTTTGCAGACGTAGCGGGTGCGGACGAGGAAAAGGCAGAGCTGGAGGAAATTGTACAGTTTTTGCGCAATCCTGCCCGCTTTAGCAACCTGGGGGCACGGATTCCCCATGGTGTATTGCTGGTAGGCCCTCCGGGTACTGGTAAAACCCTGCTGGCTCGTGCCTGTGCAGGGGAGGCAGGTGTGCCCTTCTACTCCATTTCCGGCTCGGATTTTGTGGAAATGTATGTGGGTGTGGGTGCATCCCGTGTGCGTGATTTGTTCGATAAGGCAAAGAAAAGCGCCCCCAGCATTATCTTCATTGACGAGATTGACGCCGTAGGTCGCCAGCGTGGCGCAGGCCTTGGCGGTGGACATGACGAGCGAGAGCAGACTCTGAACCAGATGCTGGTGGAGATGGACGGTTTTGGCGCCAATGAGGGTGTCATTGTGATTGCCGCCACCAACCGTGCGGATATTCTGGACCGTGCCCTGCTGCGTCCCGGTCGTTTTGACCGTCAGGTATACGTAGGTTTGCCGGATGTAAAGGGCCGTGAGGAAATCCTCCGGGTTCACACTAAGAAAAAGCCCTTAGCACCGGATGTAAACCTGAAAACCATTGCCCAGTCTACCGTGGGATTTGCAGGCGCAGACCTGGAAAACCTGGTGAACGAGGCCGCACTTTTGGCAGCTCGCCGTGGCAAAAAGGCCATTACCGCACATGAAATCGAGGAAGCCTCCATCAAGGTGGTGGCAGGTCCCGAGAAGAAGAGCCGTGTAGTAACCGAAGCAGAAAAGAAGCTGACCGCCTATCACGAGGCAGGTCATGCCATTACCAGTTGGTTCTGTCCCACCAATGACCCGGTTCATCAGATTAGCATCATTCCCCGTGGTCAGGCAGGTGGCTTTACCATGTACCTGCCGGACAAGGATGCCAGCTATGTGACCAAAACCGCCATGCAGGAGCGAATTGTCAGCTTGCTGGGTGGACGTGTGGCGGAAAGCCTGGTTCTGGATGATATTTCCACTGGCGCATCCAACGACCTGGAGCGCGCCACCCAGACTGCCCGCAACATGGTAACACGGTATGGCTTCTCCAAGCGTCTTGGCCCCGTGGTGTATGGCTCTGAGCCTGGCGAAACCTTCCTTGGACGAGACTTCAGCCAGGGTCCGGGATATTCCCAGACCATTGCTGCTGAAATTGATACCGAGATTCGCGCCATTGTGGATACCGCTTATGATAAAGCAAAGCAGATTCTCAGCGACCATATGGACAAATTGCATCTGGTAGCCACTGAGCTGATGCAGAGAGAAAAGCTGAGTGGTGAGGAATTCTCCAGCTTGATGGAATATGGCACCATGCCGGGACAGGCACAGCAGCCTGTCCAGCCGGAGGAAGCTCTGCCGGTGGAACAGCCCGAAATGGCAGAACTGGCCCAGCAGCCGGATATGCCCCAGCAGCCCCAGGCTTGATGTGGATTACCACCGCGTAAAAGTGGAAAGGAGTGAAGGTCGATGGAGGAAAATTTTGATCTTCTTGCTCAATCAAGAGCCAATTATTACACCAAAGGCAGTCCCATCCAGTTTGTAAAGGTGGAGCTGTTGAAAGGGGATGTCACCGGAGATATTGCGGTGTGTCTGTCCTTCAAAAATATTACGAACCAGCCCATCGTGGCTCTGCTTGTGCAGTTTAAGTGCAAGGACCGTCAGGGTGCAATCATCTGTCAGGATGAATTTTGCTATCAGGGATTGGATACTTCCAGCGGTAAGGTATTTGGCAGTGATGATGCAGTCTTCATTGGGGATAGCAACATTGGAAGCGTGGAAGTGGATTTGCTGGAGGCTTATCTTGCGGATGGCGGCATTCTGGACTTAACCGGGTACTCCCGTGTTCGGTTGCCTGCTCCCAAAAAACTGCCCGCTGACGTGGCGGCAAAGCTGGAACAGCGTGTACGCAAAACCGGCCTTGCATATGTGCCCCAGGTGCTGGATCAGGGCTGGTACTGTGCCTGTGGTGCATTCCATCCCAGAGAGGAAGAAGGGGTGTGGTGCAGTGAATGCGCCAGCGACCGCATCTTGCTCCAGAATACCCTGTCCAGCCTGCTTCAGCAGAATGCAACCCCTGCCCAGCCTGCCACAGACGAACAGCCCACCCGGACTGTTCCCCATGTGCGTAGCCAGCAGGCCACCCGAACCGTGCCCCCAGCAGGGCGGCAGTCTGCCCAATATGCCGAAGCAAGCTATAGCCAGGGAGGCTATAATGTTCCTCCCATGCAGGCAGAGGATGAGGACGTCAAAATTGCGGAGCCTCGTTCCGCCAGCCGGGCGGCGGCCGCAGCTCAAAACCTGTATGGCACTGCCGCAGAGCGCGCTTCTTATGAGCAGGATAGCTATGAGGACGAGTACCAACAGGGCTATGAGCAGGACGAGTACGAAGAGGATTACTATGAAGAAGAGATGGATCCTCGGGATGTGACGGCGGAAAAAATCATCCGCTGGGCGCCTCCCATCACAGCGGTGTTGTGCGCCATTGTGGTGATTGTTGGTCTTGCAATGATGCAGTAAACGGGTTCAATTTCCGCTGTTTGGCAGTCTTATAAATTAAGGCGTCACCGCCACAGAAGGGAATAAAACCATTCATACAGCACACAATCAAACAGACAGAGGCACAAGGGCTTCTGTCTGTTTTCTTTCTGGGGTGTCTTGCGACGGAAGGATACGGACAGAACCCTTTAATGGCATTTTATGGTCAAGGGCTTTTCCTTGACATTTGCCATAAACCCATGGTTAAATAGATAAGCTATGAACATAGAACAACCTGCGGGGCTTGGGTTGGGCTGCAATGCCCTGGTTAAAGCGGCGTAAACAAGCAAAGGGAGGTAACAATCTTGGCGAAAAAACAGGTATACGGCAACGAGAGCATCTCGAGCCTGAAAGGTGCAGACCGGGTTCGAAAACGCCCGGCTGTTATTTTTGGTTCGGATGGAGTGGAGGGCTGTGCGCACTCGATTTTTGAAATTCTTTCCAACTCCATCGACGAGGCAAGAGAGGGCCACGGCGACCGGATTGTACTCACCCGTTTTAAAGATGGCAGTGTCCAGGTGGAGGACTTCGGTCGAGGTATCCCGGTGGACTATAACCCCAACGAGGAACGCTACAACTGGGAACTGGTTTTCTGCGAGATGTACGCCGGCGGCAAGTATTCCGCAGGAGAGGATAACTATGAATTCTCCCTGGGTTTGAACGGTCTGGGCTTGTGTGCCACCCAGTACGCCAGCGAATGGATGCGTGCGGATATCTACCGGGATGGATTTCACTATCATCTGGAATTTGCAAAAGGTGAACCTGTGGGCCAGATGGAAAAACAGCCCTACAAAGGCAAACGCACCGGAACACGCATCCGCTGGAAGCCGGACCGGGAGGTATTCACCGATGTACAGGTGCCCACCGAATATTTCATGGACACCATGCGCCGTCAGGCGGTGGTCAATGCAGGGCTGACGCTGGTTTTGGAAGATGAACTGGGCGAGGAGCCCACCCATACCGAGTTCTGCTATCAAAAAGGCATTGAGGATTATGTGAACGAGGTAGTGGGGCTAGATTACCTGACCCCCGTTCGCTTCCAGGAATCCACCGCCGTGGGCCGGGACCGGGAGGACCAGCCGGATTACCGGGTGAAAATGAGTGCGGCATTCTGCTTTTCCAACAAGGTGCAGCTGCTGGAGTATTACCATAACTCCAGCTGGCTGGAACACGGCGGAAGCCCCGACCGTGCGGTACGCACTGCCTTTGTAAGCCAGATTGACGGCTATCTGAAAAGCAAGGGTATGTACAAAAAGAACGAAAGCAAGATTACCTTCAACGACGTGCAGGACTGTCTTGTATACGTTTCCAGTACCTTTTCCACCCGCACCAGCTATGAAAACCAGACCAAAAAGGCAATCAACAATAAGTTCATTGCACAGGCAATGACCGAGTTTTTGAAGCACAATCTGGAAGTGTATTTTCTGGAAAACCCGGAGGAGGCACAGAAGATTTGCCAGCAGGTGCTAATCAACAAGCAAAGCCGGGAACACGCAGAAAAAACCCGCCAGAGCATACGCAAAACCATGAGTACCCAGATGGACATTGCCAACCGGGTGCAAAAATTTGTGGACTGCCGCACCAAGGATGTAACCCGCCGGGAGCTGTACATCGTGGAGGGTGACTCTGCAATGGGTGCGGTAAAAACCAGCCGAGATTCCGAGTACCAGGCCATCATGCCGGTGCGTGGTAAAATCTTGAACTGCCTGAAAGCGGACTATGACCGCATCTTCAAATCCGAGGTTATCACCGACCTAATCAAGGTGCTGGGCTGTGGTGTGGAGCTGGGCGGCAAGGCGAAAAAAGACCTTGCCACCTTTAACCTGAGCAATCTGCGCTGGAGCAAGGTGGTTATCTGCACCGACGCAGACGTGGACGGCTATCAGATTCGCACCTTGATTTTAACCATGCTGTATCGACTTGTGCCCACCTTGATTGAAGAGGGTTTTGTGTATATCGCAGAAAGCCCCCTTTATGAGATTAACACCGCGGACAAAACCTATTTTGCCTACACTGAAGGGGAAAAAGCCCATATCCTGGCACGGATTGAGGGCAAAAAATACACCATCCAGCGCTCCAAAGGTCTGGGTGAAAACGACCCGGAGATGATGTGGCTTACCACCATGAACCCGGAAAGCCGCCGCCTGATTCAGGTGAAAGCGGAGGACGTGGAGCATACTGCCGCTGTGTTTGACCTGCTTTTGGGAGACAACCTGGCGGGACGTAAGGAGCATATTGCCCAGCACGGGGCAGAATATCTGGATGAACTGGATCTGTCCTAAGGGGGAAAGGAGAGAGAAATGGCAAAAAAACAACACAAGAAAACAGCGGCTCGCCCCCAGCTGGGGGACCATGTGGAAATTCAGGACGCAGGCATTGTGCTGGAAAGTCCTATTACCGAAACGCTGGAAAAAAACTATATGCCTTATGCCATGAGCGTCATTGTGTCTCGTGCGTTGCCGGAAATTGACGGTTTTAAACCTGCCCACCGGAAACTGCTGTACACCATGTACGAGATGGGACTGCTGAAAAAGGTGCGGACCAAAAGTGCAAACATTGTGGGCAGCACCATGCACCTGAACCCCCATGGCGATGCGGCTATCTATGAAACCATGGTGCGTATGGCACGGGGCAACGAAAGTCTACTTGTGCCCTTTGTAGATTCCAAGGGAAACTTTGGTAAGGCATACAGCCGGGATATGGCCTATGCTGCCAGCCGATACACCGAAGCCAAGCTGGAAAAGGTGTGCGAAGAATTGTTCCGGGACATTGACAAGGAAACGGTGGATTTTGTGCCAAACTATGATGGCACTACCACCGAGCCGACTTTGCTCCCGGTGACCTTTCCCACGATTTTAGCCAACAATACCCTGGGTATTGCGGTGGGCATGGCCTCCAACATCTGTTCTTTCAACCTGGCGGAGCTGTGCGCCACCACCGTGGCATTGATGAAGAACAAGGACCACGACCTGCTCACCACCCTACCTGCACCGGATTTTGTGGGCGGGGGTGAAATCCTGTACAACGAAACCGAACTGCGGAAGATTTACGAAACGGGACGGGGAAGTGTACGCGTAAGAGCCCAGTACCAGTATGCCAAGGAAGGCAATATGCTGGAAATCACCCGGATTCCCCCCACCACCACGGTGGAAGCAATCATGGACAAGATTGCCGACCTTGTAAAAGCGGGCAAAATCAAGGAAATCAGCGATATGCGAGACGAAACCGACCTGAACGGTTTGAAGCTGACCATTGATTTGAAGCGTGGACAGGACCCGGATAAGCTGATGCAGAAGCTGTACCATGCCACCCCGCTGGAGGACAGTTTTGCCTGCAACTTTAATCTGCTGGTGGGCGGTCAGCCTAGGGTGCTGGGAGTGCGCCAGATTTTGTTGGAATGGGCGGCCTTCCGCACCGAGTGTGTGCGCCGCCGTACCTGGCATGAGTTGGAAGGCAAGCGCAAGCGTCTGCACTTGTTGGAAGGTCTTCAGGCCATTCTGCTGGACATTGACAAGGCCATCCAGATTGTGCGCCAGACCAAAGAGGACTCTGAGGTTGTGCCAAACCTGATGATTGCTTTTGGCATTGATGAGGTACAGGCGGACTATGTGGCGGAAATCAAATTGCGTCACCTGAACCGGGAGTACATCCTGAAACGTACCCAGGAACTGGAGGACCTGCGCCAGTCCATTGCCCGTTTGGAGGAGATTGTGAAATCCGATGCCAAGATTCGCCGCATTATCATTGATGAACTGAATGCAGTGGCGAAAACCTATGGACAGCCCCGGCGCAGTGTGATTTTGTACGATGTGCCGGATGCGGCCCAGGTGGTGCAGGAACAGGCTATGCCGGATTATCCGGTGACGGTTTTCTTCACAAGAGAGGGCTATTTCAAAAAGATTACCCCCCAGTCCCTGCGTATGAGTGGCGAGCAAAAGCTGAAAGAAGGGGACGAGGTTGTCCAGCAAATCGAAACCAAAAACGATGCCTGGCTCTTGTTCTTTACCGACCAGCGGCAGGTGTATAAATGCCGGGCGGGAGACTTTGGAGACACCAAAGCCAGCGTAATGGGTGAATTTGTGGCCGCCGCCCTTGGCATGGACGACGGGGAGATGCCCATCTATATGACGGTGACCCAGGACTATGCGGGCTATATGCTCTTTGTATATGACAACGGTAAATTTGCCAAAATAGGATTGTCCAGTTATGCAACCAAGCAAAACCGTAAAAAGCTGTTGAAAGCATACAGCGATAAGGCACAGCTTGTACATCTGTTGCAGATGGACGCAGACGCAGAAATTGCAGTGCGCACCACAGGAAATCGAATGCTTTTGGTGGATACGGCTCAGATTGCGGAAAAGCAAACTCGTGACAGCACGGGCGTAGCCGTCATTACCCTGAAGAAGAACCAGAGCATCCAGTGGATTCGCCCAGCGGCAGAGCTGGAGCTGACGAACCCCAGTCGTTACCGGGTCAAGAGTTTGCCTGCCGCAGGTGCTCTTGTGCGGGAGGAAGACCAGCAAGAGCAGCTTCATCTGTAAGCAGGGCGAGATACAAGAGGAATGGATAACACAAAGCCATACAGAAATTGGTTGCAATTTCACCGGGGCTATGTTAAACTATTTTCCAGAGTAAAAAAGCGTAACAAAGCAAGAGGAGCGTTTTTATTATGAGCATCATTGAAATCATCAGCGGTGTTGTGTTAATTTTGGCGGCTATTGCGATTATTCTGCTGACCTTGGCACAAGAAAGCAAAGGTCGTGGCCTGTCCGGCGCCATTATGGGCGAGGGCGGCATGATGGAAGCAGGTCGTACCCGTGGCCGGGATGTGAAGTTGGCACAGGCTACTCGTGTTGTGTCCATTGTGTTCTTCCTGGTTGTGATTGCGGTAAGCATCCTGAGCGTAATTGGCATGAACTGACAAAAAGGCCCGCCTTGCGGGCCTTTTTTATTGCTGGGATTTACAAGTAACAGAAATGAGGAAGCAAGCGTATGTCCATCCGATCCAAAGTGCTATTGCAATTAGAGAAAAAACCCCGGCGGGCAAAGGAACTGAAACAGATACTGGGCAATGACCGAAAGGTGAAGCACGCCCTGGATACACTGGAACAAAAAGGAAAAATTCAGAAAAAAGCCGGTGTATATTATCTGGTGAAACAGGACACCGACCCAGCTTTGCGCAAAGGCACGGTGGTAAAACTTGGTCCCACCTTTGGTTTTGTGGCACAGCAGGAGGGACAGGATATTTTTATCCCCGGTAAAGGGCTTGGAAGCGCCCTGGTGGGGGACGAGGTGCTGGTAAAACTGTTCCGTCGCCCCCGGGTGGAGGGCTCGCTGGAAGGGGAAATCATTCAGGTTACAAAGCCTCGCCAGCGGTTTGTTGGCACCATTTATCGGGAGCGGGGACGCTGTTACTTTGCACCGGACGACAGTCCTTTTCTGCTGTTAAAGGTACAGCGGGAGGACAGCGAGGGTCTGCAAACCGATGAAAAGGTGGCGGTGGAAGTGGTACACCGTGGGTTTGAGCTGGCTGGACACCGGGTGGCAGTGAAGATGCGGTTTGGCAACAGTGACAAGGCCGCCAACTGCGCAAGGGCGCTGGCCTTTGGAGCCGGGGTGGTGCAGACCTTCCCAGACGAGGTGGAACGGCAGGCGGCTCAGCTGGAGCCGGTGTCTCCTGACCAGTACCAGGGACGGCTGGACTTGCGGGACCTGCCCATCTTTACCATTGACGGCCCCTATACCAAGGATATTGACGATGCAGTGATGGTACGCCGCACCGAAACCGGCTTTGAGCTGGGGGTACACATTGCGGACGTAAGCCACTATGTAAAGGCGGGGTCTGCCCTGGATGAGGAAGCCTTCCAGCGGGGCACCTCGGTGTATTATGCAAACCAGGTGGCACCTATGCTGCCCCGGCGGCTGTCCAATGATTTGTGCAGTTTGAATGAAAAGGTGGACCGACTGGCCCTATCCTGCATTATGCAACTGGACGAGCAGGGGCGGCTGGTGGACTATCGCTTTGCAAAATCCGTCATCCAAAGCCGGGTGAAAGGTGTCTATGGCGAACTGAACACCCTGCTGGAACAGGGAGAGCAAGCGCCCCAGGAACTGCACGAAAAGTATGCCCAGGTGAAGGAGCAACTGCCCTGGATGAAGGAATTGTACCAGCACCGCACCCGGTTGCGCCGTGAGCGAAACGGAATTGAACTGGAAAGCCGGGAAAGCAAGCTGATTCTGGACGAGCAGGAGCGTTGCGTTCAGGTAGTCTGCGCCCAGCGGGGCACAAGCGAAGCCATGATTGAGGAATTCATGTTGCTGGCAAACCAGTGCGCCGCATCCCTGGCAAAGGAAAAGGGCTTGCCTTTTGTTTACCGTGTACACGAAGAGCCGGAGGCCCAACGGGTGGAGCGTCTGCGGGCGGTTCTCCGTGTCTGCGGATTGCCGGACCACTTTGCAGGTCAGGTTCCCACCCAGCGAGAGCTGTGCGACCTGCTGGAACAAACCAAAGGAACCCAGTTGGAGCCGGTGGTGCATATCAGCGTACTGCGCAGCATGGCAAAGGCCTGCTACCAGCCCAATCCCAAGGGTCACTTTGGCCTGGCTTTGGAGGATTATGCCCACTTTACAAGCCCCATCCGGCGCTATCCCGACCTTGCCATTCACCGGGTGCTTACCGATTATCTGGCAGGTGTAAGCCAGCAGGAGCTGGAGCGGCGGTACACCCAGTTTGTTCAGCAAGCCAGCACCCAGTCCAGCGCAAAAGAGATAAGTGCCATGCAACTGGAACGCCGTGTGGAGGATTGCTACAAGGCGGAGTGCATGCACCAGCACCTGGGCGAGGAATGGCCGGGGGTTATCAGCGGTGTGGCCAAGCAGGGCCTTTATGTGGAACTGGAAAACACGGTGGAGGGCCTGGTGCACAGCGAGAGCCTTTGCCGCAGTGAGCCGGTTCTGGTGGAGGGGGTTCGACTGCTGGACCCCCAGACCGGAAATCAGTGGAGTCTTGGCGACAAGGTAATGGTCCGCATTACCCGCACGGATGTACCCGGCGGTCATGTGGATTTAAGCTTGGTGTAACATACCAAGCAGGAACAAGCAAACCAATAAAAAGGAAGCAAATCAATGAAACAGGAAAATCGAATTCAGCTGGCGGTTGCCGCCTTCTGCTTTGTAAACTTAATGTATATAGTGCCCTCTGTGGCGGTGTCCGGCATGGTGGCGGCCTTTCATGACCAGCCCCAGTCCAAGGTGTTACTGCTTTTGACACTGCCCAACCTGACCGGCATCATCGGCGTATTGGCAGAGCCCTTTTTGGAGCGGTGGCTCAGCCGTAAACACATCTGCTTGATGGCACTGTCCTTCTTTTTAGTGCCCGGCGCAATCAGTTTTGTGGTACACAACCAACTGGACGTGCTGGTTGCTTGCAGTGTGTTTATGGGAATTGCCTACGGATTGCAGTCCACCGTGTTCCCCCTTGTGGTCAGCTCGTATTTTAACGAGCCGAAACGCAGTCAGGTAATGGGCATTGCCACCGGCGCCATGCAGTTTGGACGAATGGCGACTACCTTGGTGGCTGGTGTGCTGGCTGGCTTTGAGTGGTATATGGTGTACCTTTGCTTTGCTGTGGTGCTGGTACCCATGGTGCTTGTATATTTCTGCCTGCCTGGAGAAAAGAAAGGCCAGCAGTCTGAAGAAGGCCATCAGCGGGATGCTGTCTGCATGCCCGGTGTGATTCGTCTGGCTTTGGTAGGCTTCTGCTTTGCATCCTTCTATTTTGTGGTAAACACCCATACTTCCCTGTACATCGAGGAAAACAGTCTGGGTGGCACTGCTGTAACAGGTGTGGTTACCGCAGTGGGGAGCATCGCCGCCACCGTGGTTGCGGCGGCCTTTGGTTGGTTGCAGCGCTATACTGGACGCTACACCATGGCGGCTTCTCTGTTGGTGACTGGTGTTGGTTATCTGATTTCCACCGTCTGGGTTAGCCTCCCCGGCGCCATTGCCGCCATGGTAGGCGCCAGTGCGGGTATCGGCCTGTTCTGCCCCTGCTTGATGGTGGGCTTTGCCCGGTATTCCAGCGGTCGATACCTTTCCATCGTAACATCGGCCGTGCTCACCGTGGTGAACGTGGGCTATTTTGTCTCTCCCTATCTGGTGGAATGGGTGGCATCCCCGCTGGGCAACAGTGCTCAGATGATTTTTGCCACCGCAGGCGGACTGGCACTTGCAGTTGCGGCAGTATCTGCCATTGCCAACTGGAAAGCCCCCTTGCAATCCATTGACACCCAGGTTCGGACTGCCACAGAGGTGGAGGTATGAAAGAGAAGGTAACCCCTGAACGGTATGACTCTTACCTAGAGCCATTTGGCTTGACGCTGGAACAGTTGCCGGATATTAGCATCCGGGACTATCAAAAGGGGGAGTACCTGTGCCAGCAGGGACACCCCATGACCCATCTTTTGTTACTGGTGGAGGGCCGGGTGAAGGTGTGTGCCATTGGCCCAGCCGCAAAGACCCTGCTGTTTTGCTACAACGAACCGGGAGCTTTGATTGGCGAGGTGGAGCTGATGACCCAGGAACCTGCCAGCAGTACCCTGCAAGCCGCAGGGCCGGTACGCTGTCTTTCCATCCCGCTGGAGCAATACCGCCCCATTCTGCAAGGCAACATCCAGTTCATGAACCGGATTGCCCTGATGATGGCTCGCATTGTGGCACGCAACAGCATCAATGATTCTTTTAATATTCTCCTGCCGCTGGATACCCGGCTGAGAGCCTATCTGTTCCTGAACAGCAGGGATGGGGTGTTTTCGGGACGATTGACCGAAACGGCGGAATATCTGGGGGTTAGTTATCGCCATCTTTTGCGTACCCTGAATGAGCTTTGTAGCAAAGGTGACCTGCGAAAGCTGAACCGAGGCTATCGCCTGGAGCGTCCGGAAGCGTTTCAATCTGCCTTGGAAGAGGGAGATTGGAGTGCCCAAAACGACCCCTTCCCCAAATAAGAACTACCCCAGCCGTACAATGTGTATGGCTGGGGTAGTTTGCTTTGTGGAATTTTCAGCACTGTGGAATACACTGGAACATAATGGACAAAACTGGTTGCATACCATTGAAAGGGATGCAAACACAGAAAAGGAGTGTACAACCATGGAAGCAGTGATGAAAAAAACTCCGGTATGGACACGGCTGGCACGGTGGCTGGTGGGCACACAAAGCCAAGAGGCCGATGATAAGCGGGCAAGTTTGCCCAGCCTGGAACAGGAACTGCGAGACTGTCTGGAGCAGATGCGCCACAACGAACAGCGGTTTGACATGGAACTGGAACCGGAGTTAATTGAAGAGGTGATTTATGAATATCAAGCCCTGCAAAGTCGATACCGATACTTACAACGCAAAGCCAGGGCAAACAATTTGAGGGCGATTTTATGAAGGCGGCTTGGCAGATGCCCGGTTGGGATGCCGCTCCATGGATTTTGCTGGTGGTGGTTGTGTGGTGGCTGGTTAGCCGGGCGGCGGCCCACACCGGAAAGCCGATACAGGCCACGCTCTGGTCTGCTTGCTCCGGGCTTGCAGGGATTGGAATGGTGAATTTGTTGGCTCCGGTCACGGCTGTGGTGCTTCCTCTTAACTGGCTGACCTGTATTTGCGGGGTGTTGCTTGGAATTCCCGGTGTAATCACCTTGCTTCTGCTTCGGGTGCTGTTGCATGTGGCATAGATGTAAGATGGGGCAGTAGGAAAGAGCCGTGCGGGCTGTATTGGATAGAAAGAATCAAAAAGGGCATTTCCTGTTACATCGCAGGAAATGCCCTTTTTGAAAGAAAACGACCGGACCGTAAGCCGGGTTCTGTATTAAACGACAATCTGTATAGACCCTGCGTCGCCGCAGGGTTCAAGCCACCTCCGGGGCGCGCGGGGAGCGCTGTATGCCCCATACGGGTGTTGCTTCTGGTAGGGTTTACATAGCCGCAAAGTCGCCAGTGCGCTGGTGAGCTCTTACCTCGCCTTTCCATCCTTACCACAAAACTGTGGCGGTTTCTTTCTGTTGCACTATCCCTAGGGTTGCCCCCGGCTGCCGTTAGCAGTTACCATTCCCCTGTGAAGCCCGGACTTTCCTCAGAACGAACGCAATGCCGTCCCGCTGCCGTATGTTCCACTCGTTTTCCTTGGCTTAGTATACCACAACAGCCGGTCAAACGCAACCGGCAGATGGCAGTTGAAAGCCCTCAAAACGCAGTAGAGCATACACTTGTTGGAATTACACAAAAAAATGGGTGCTTAACAATAAAAAAACGGCATGGAAATTTGCAGGTTTTTCTTGTAAACGCTTTAGTACAGTCTTATAATAAATCTCATAGTAGTGGTTTGCTTGCCTATGGGGCAGATTTCCACTATGCCACGCAATTCACCCTTCGACCATTGAAAGGAGACATCCGTATGTTGAAAAACGCTTATCTCGCTCGTGTGTACAGTCAAGTAGAGGCTCGCAATGCCAATGAGCCCGAGTTTTTGCAAGCGGTACGGGAGGTATTGGAAAGCCTTCAGGTATTGGTGGAAAAACACCCCGAGTACGAGGCCAATGGAGTTTTGGAGCGTCTGGTGGAGCCGGAGCGCTTTATCCAGTTCCGCGTTTCCTGGGTGGACGATGCGGGCAAGGTGCAGGTAAACCGTGGTTATCGTGTGCAGTTTAACAGCGCCATCGGCCCCTACAAGGGTGGCCTGCGTCTGCACCCCAGCGTAACCGCTTCCGTTGTGAAGTTCCTGGGCTTTGAGCAGATTTTCAAAAACAGCCTGACCGGACTGCCCATGGGCGGCGGCAAGGGCGGTTCTGACTTTGACCCCAAGGGCAAGAGCGATGCAGAAATCATGCGTTTCTGTCAGAGCTTTATGACCGAGCTGAGCCGTCACATTGGACAGTTCACCGACGTTCCCGCTGGTGACATTGGTGTAGGCGGTCGTGAAATCGGCTACATGTACGGTCAGTACAAGCGTCTGCGCAACGAGTTCACCGGTGTTCTCACCGGTAAGGGCCTGAACTGGGGCGGTAGCCTGGCACGTACCGAGGCTACTGGTTACGGCCTGTGCTACTTCACTCAGGAAGCTATGAACTGCATGCGTAAGGACAGCTTTGAGGGCAAAACCGTGGTTATCTCCGGCAGCGGTAACGTGGCAATCTACGCCTGCGAAAAGGCAACCCAGATGGGCGCAACCGTTGTGGCAATGAGCGATTCCGCCGGATATGTATACGATGCAAAGGGCATTGACCTGGAGCTGATGAAGGAAATCAAGGAAGTGCGTCGTGCCCGCATCAGCGAGTATGCGGCTCAGCGTGAGGGTGCTGTCTACACCGAAGGTTGCGGCGGCATCTGGAGCATCCCCTGTGATGTTGCACTGCCCTGCGCTACCCAGAACGAGCTGAACGGCGAGCAGGCCAAAAAGCTGGTAGAAAATGGCTGCAAGGTAGTATGTGAGGGCGCTAACATGCCCTGCACCCCCGAAGCCATCGAGGTGTTCCTGGCTGCTGACGTGCTGTATGGCCCTGCTAAGGCAGCTAACGCAGGCGGTGTAGCCACCAGCGGTTTGGAAATGAGCCAGAACAGCCTGCGCCTGTCTTGGACCTTTGAGGAAGTGGATGAGCGCCTGAAGGACATCATGAAGGGCATTTTCCACGCCGCATATGACGCTTCTGTGGCTTGCGATGCACCGGGCAACCTGATGGTGGGCGCCAACGTGGCTGGCTTCATCAAGGTGGCAGACAGCATGATTGCTCAGGGCATTGCCTATTAAGTAAAATAAAGTGTGGTTTTTTGCGGTAAGCAGCAGAAAATCCACCCCAGCGGAGCAGAGTTTTTCTGCTCCGCTTTTTCTTTTATCATCAGGCTTATTTCAGAATAACAGGAGGAGTTACCAGTTTAGTTTGGGGTGTCAAGGTTGCACAAAAACTGGAAACTGTGGTATAATCCAAAAGAATCCTGTCACACAAGGGGGACAAGGAATGGAACTTGTGTTTGTGGTTTCCCGTGAAATGGATGGGATGTGTCTGCGTGATTTTCTGCGCAACCAAGGGGTATCCGCTACCCTAATCAAAGCGGTGAAATACAAAACAAATGGGTTTTGGATGGATGGAAAACCAGTTCGCACCTGCGATGCTGTGATAGTAGGGCAGAGGGTGCGGTTTTCCCTCCCGCCAGAGCAGGATACCACGGTGGAGGCAGAGGATATTCCCTGTACCATCGTGTACGAAAGCGACCATGTAATGGTGCTGGAAAAACCTGCGGGCATGGCGGTGCATCCTACCCTGAATTATACCAATGGAACCTTAGCCAATGCCTATATGGGGCTGTTAGAAAAACGGGGAGAAAAGGGTGTTTTCCGTCCGGTGAATCGACTGGACAAGGATACCTCTGGCCTTGTGCTCTGTGCAAAAAATGCCTATGCCGCTCCCATCTTGGCAGCCAGCGCAAAGAAGATTTACCGGGCGATTTTGGGCGGTGTATTGCCCAGTCCCCAGGGCGTGATTGAAGCGCCCATCGCAAGGGCGGAAGATAGCATCATTTTGCGACGGGTGCATCCAGATGGCAAACCCAGCCGCACCGAATACCAGCAGGAGGCTGTAACTCAGCAGGAACTGTCCCTTGTGGCGGCAAAACCTGTAACAGGAAGAACTCACCAACTGCGGGTGCATTTTGCCCATATGGGTTGCCCCTTGGAGGGGGACGAGCTGTATGGTGGCAAGCGGGATAGAATCCACCGCCATGCTTTGCATTGCAGTGAGATGTGGTTCACCGAGCCTGCCACGGGACAAACGGTCTGGCTTACCAGCAGTTTGCCGCCGGATATGCAGGCGCTTTTGGACGAGTGAACAGGGCGCAGTTTACAGCTCTAAATTTTGAAAAAACGATGAAAAAACTGGCAGAAGATTGCCCGTTTTCGTGCATTTGGTATAATGGATTCATAAACCAGAAAAGGAGGCGTTGAAGCTGGCTACTTTAGAACAGGTTTCCGCACAGGAAACACAGCATACGCAACCAGCAGGTTCTCCGCCGGAGGGCAAAGGCCCTGGCTGGTGGAAACAATGGAAAGACAAACTTTGGACCATGGCAAAACCATGGGTGGAACGGGCCAAAAAACACCCGGAAACCCCGGTTGTGGGACAATTTTTATATGATATTGGCTTTTGGGGAGAGTACACCGCCCGCAGTGGGGTGAAATCCTTCCGCCGTGCCATTCGCAAAATCATTCAATGGCTGACCTGGCTTGTAAAAACTGTGGGCGGCTGGATTGCAAAGACTGCCAAAGGTGTGGTGGGGGAGCTGATTGCCCCCTTTACCCGCATGGCAAGTGGTGTGCACAACATCCGCCAGCGGATGCAGGAGCGTTATCAGGAAAAAGGTGTCCTCAGCGCAATGCTGGGCGGCGGCGAATACTTCCTGTCCGGTGTGCGTCGCTATACTCCGCTTTTGTATCGGGCGGCGGCCTATGTTATCCCTCTGCTGGCCCTGGGTGTCTTTGTTTACACCGTGGACACGGTTACGAATTATAACTACGTCCTGGCGGTGGAAGTGGATGGCTCGGTGGTGGGCTATGTTCAAACCGAGCAGGTATTTGACTCCGCCAAAAACGAGGTGGCTCAGCGTATCCGCTATGTGGCGGACGATGAGGAAAAATGGACCATCGAACCCAGTTATCGCATTGCGATTGGTGAGCAGGTCATGGACGAAAACCAGATGGCGGACCAAATTTTGCAGGTGTCCAGTGCGGACATCAGCGAAGCCACCGCCCTCTATGTAAACGACCAACTGGTGGCTGTTACCACCGAGGGAGATGCACTGCGCCAGGAATTGGATGATATGATTTCTCCCTATGTGCAACCGGATAACTCCAACCTGGTGGTGGAATTTACGAAGGATGTTCGCACCGAAGATGGTCTTTATATGACCAGCTCCATTGTGCCGTTGCAAAACATTCTGGATATCCTGCACGGCGATGAGCAGGGAGCGATTACTTATGTGGTGCAGTCCGGTGATACTCCCTGGGTGGTTGCAGGTACGTTTGGTATCTCGGTGGATGAACTGGTTGCCATGAACCCCCATGTGGACTTTGAAAAGGGCTTCCACCCCGGCGATGAACTGCTCATCAGCCAGGCCATGCCCTTCTTGCAGGTACGCCGCACCTTGACCGAGGTTCGCACCGAGCCTATTCCTTTCAAAACGGTGGAAGAGAAGGACGAGGAAATGAATTTCGGCACCCAAAAAGTGGCTCAGGAAGGTGTGGAAGGCGTCAGCCAGATTACCGAACAAAAGGTATTCTATGGCGATTCTCAGACCCCGAGCTCTGTGGTGGAAATCGAGCGGATTACCATCCAGGAGCCCCAGGATAAAATCATTAAGATCGGTGCAAAAGCTTCCAACGGTGATATTGTGGAAACTGCAACCGGAAGCCTGCTGTGGCCTGTACCCAGCTATACCTATGTAAGTCGCTGGATGAGCAGCTATCATAAGGGCGCGGATATTTGTGCGCCTTACGGTGTGCCGGTTCTGGCGGCAGACAGTGGCCAGGTTATAACAGCCGGATGGCACCATGACTATGGCAACTATGTGGTGATTAACCATGGCAATGGTATGCGTACCTTGTATGCCCACAACAGCCGTCTGAATGTAACCGTAGGCCAGTCGGTACGGCAGGGTGATGTGATTGCGGCAGTTGGTTCCACTGGTGACTCCAGCGGTAACCACGTTCACTTTGAGATTTACCTGAATGGTTCTCTGGTAAGTGCTCGTAACTACTTCCCCAATAAGTAACACTATTTCCCAGATTGTTACCAAAAAGGCCTTGCATCCAGTGGTGAAAACTGGTATGATTAACCTCGGATTCTAATCGGTTGGAATCCGAGGTTTTCTTGCTCTCCAGGACTTCTTCAAGGAAGAAGGCTGCGAGGGTACTTTTGTATACGGAAACGTTACAAAAGAAAGGGGGAATTGGCCCCGTCGTGGTGTATAGTTGTTACAAAATAAGCAAATAATAGCTTTGCCCACTTTTCATATGTGAAATTTTGGTGTATAATGAAACAACTGTGATGCCAATTTGAGGCGTGGGCCTCCCAAGTGCGCACAAAGGAGAGTTTTAGAGTTGGAAAAATTTGTCATTAACGGGGGTAAGCCCCTGACAGGGGAAGTTACAATCAGCGGCGCAAAAAATGCGGTTGTGGCTATCCTGCCTGCCACCATTCTGGCGGCAGATAAATGCATCATTGAAAATGTGCCTGCCATCAGTGACGTGGCAGTTTCTTTGGAAATCCTCACTGCACTGGGTGCAAAGGTGCGCATGATCAATAAAAAAACCTACGAGATTGACACCACCCACATCAACTGCACCGAAGTGCCCGACGATTTGTCCCGCCAGATGCGTGCAAGTTACTACTTCCTGGGTGCATTGCTGGGTCGTTTTGGTTCCGCTCAGGTGGCCATGCCCGGCGGTTGCAACCTTGGCCCTCGTCCCATCGACCAGCATCTGAAGGCGTTCTGTGCCATGGGTGCGCAGGATTCCGTGGAATATGGCATGATTAAGGTGACCGGCGACTCGTTGCACGGCGCTCATGTGTTCTTTGACAATGTATCCGTAGGCGCTACCATGAATGCTATGCTCAGCGCTGTGCTGGCAGAGGGCCAGACTGTGCTGGAAAATGTGGCGAAAGAACCCCACATTGTGGACCTGGCAAACTTCCTAAATATGATGGGTGCAGATGTGCGTGGCGCAGGTACCGATGTTATCCGCATCCGGGGCAAAGAGCGTCTGCATGGCTGTAACTATTCCATCATTCCTGACCAGATTGAAGCAGGCAGCTACATGGTTGCCGCCGCAATCACTGGCGGTGATGTACTGATTAAAAACGTCATTCCCAAGCATCTGGAGCCTATCACCGCAAAGATGGAACTGGCAGGCATCCGGGTGGAGGAGTTTGACGATGCAGTGCGTGTAAGCCGCACCGGAGAACTGGCTCCCCTGAAGATTAAGACTATGCCTCACCCCGGTTTCCCCACCGATATGCAGCCCTTGATGACGGTGCTGCTCACCATCGCAAAGGGGACTTCCATTGTGACCGAAGGCATCTGGGAAAACCGCTTCCGCTATGTGGATGAACTGGTGCGTATGGGTGCCAACATCCAGGTGGATGGTCAGGTAGCAGTGATTGAGGGCGTGGATGAGCTACAGCCTGCGCCCCTGCGTGCTTCGGACCTGCGTGCAGGTGCGGCACTGGTTATGGCGGCTTTGTGCGCCAACGGTACCAGCGAAATTTCCGAAATTGCCCACATTGAGCGTGGCTATGAAGATTTGGTGATTAAGTTGCAAGGTCTGGGTGCAGATATTCGCCGGGTGGAAAAACCCTCCACTGGCTTGGCACAAGCATTGTAATGCTGGAAGTATAACGGATTATTAAAAAGCAAGACCGCCTTGTGTATGCTGTGTCCCTTGGGGACAGGCGAAGCAACAGGGCGGTCTTTTATACGGATACATAAGGAGAAATCAATGGGACATTTTACCTCCCTTTATTCCGGTTCATCTGGCAACTGCTCGGTGGTGCAGGATGAATCCGGTTTTTTGTTACTGGATATGGGAAAAAGCTGCCGCACCACCCTGCAAGGGATGCAACACCTGGGGCTGGAAGTAGCCAAGTTGCAGGGGATTTTGGTGACCCATGAGCACCGGGACCATGTTCAGGGATTAAAAGTGTTTTTGAAGCATTACCCTGTTCCCGTGTTTGGACAAGCCCAGACGCTGGAACGTCTTTTGGAACTGGAACTGGTTCCTCCCGCCACGGAACTGGTGGCTTTGCGGGAAAATCGAAACTATGCCATCGGTAATTTTGGGGTGCAAAGCTTTGCAACAAGCCACGATGTGCCCTGTTGCGGTTACCGGATTCACACCCAGAACGGCCGTAGCATGGCCATGGCCACCGACCTTGGCACCATTACCCCAGTGGTGGATTCCGCTTTGCAGGGGGCAGATTTGGTGGCTCTGGAAGCCAATTATGATAAGAATTGCTTGCAGATGGGCAGCTATCCCTATCCCTTGAAACGGCGGATTATGTCCCATCAAGGCCATCTGGACAATGAGGACTGCGCCGCAAAGGTGCGACAGCTGGTACAAGAGGGTTGTAAGCGATTTGCCCTGTGCCATCTGAGCCGGGAAAACAACACGCCAGATTTGGCAAGGGCCACCGTGGAAGAAGCAATTTTAAGTTCGGGCATTCGTCCAGAGGGGGATTTGAAAATCCAGACCCAAAAACGAGACGAGCCAAGCCCTTGGATGGAGTTTTAAGCAATGCAGAAGGTAGATTTAATTTGCATCGGAAAACTGAATGCCCCCTACTTTGCCGCCGGTGTGGCAGAGTACCAAAAACGGCTGGGCAATCTATGCGAATTTCGTATCATTGAACTGCCGGAGGAAACCATTTCCGAAAAAAATGCCAGTGCGGCAGTGATTGAAAAAGCGCTGGAAAAAGAGGCGAAAGCCATCCTGTCCAACCTGCGGAAAGGTTCGGCGCTGATTGCTCTTTGCGTGGAGGGGAAGCTGATTTCCAGCGAGGATTTAGCGGCGGATTTGGCAAACCGTGCCGTCAGCGGAGCAGGGGATGTAACCTTTGTGATTGGTTCCTCCCATGGGCTTTCCCCCACCATCAAAAAGATGGCAAGCGCAAAGATAAGCCTGGGACGGATTACTCTGCCCCACCAGCTTGCCCGCCTGGTACTGACAGAGCAGATTTACCGGGCTTTTGCCATCAACCATCATATTAAATATCACAAGTAAAAAAGGAGAGGTGTCCCTATGAGAGGTAATCAAATGAAACGCTTAACAGTATCTTTGGTTTGCGGCCTGCTTGCAATCTGCACAGGTTGCACGAATCTGCCCTCGTCCAGTGGGTACGAAGGAGAAGGAATGCAACCGGAACAAACTGCACCGGCTTCCTCTCAGCAGGAGAGCAGTACACCTACACCCACACCCACTGAAGAGCCTGTTAAGGCGATAGAATTTAAAGTTGGCCCACTGGAAGAGGGGATGGAGATTGTAACCTCTCTAGCGGACTATGCAGCGCCGTACAACCGTGCATTGGAACAGCAGGAAGAGCTTGCTCTTTATCAGCAGGATGGAAAGATGGGTGTCATCCGACTGGATGGAACCATCGTGGTGCCAGCTGAGGAAAATGTGCACTGGTGTGAAGTGTGCGGCATTGTGAATGAGGATGAAAGCAAGATTTTCGACCACACTGGTTCTGTGGTTGGCATTGGTGGCCATGGGATAGGTGGAGGCAACTTGTTTTATGAGCCGAAAGAGGGCAAGCTTTATACCACTGACTACGAGTATCTTATTCCTTATCAAACGGCGCAAGGCGAGAGAGGACAGCTCATCACAGCGGTGCCAGTTCGTGCTATAACAGAGGGAGAAGGATACTATCAGAATAATGGGGGCACCTATACGCCGGTTCAGCTGGGGGATATTCAAGGATATTATCTGTTCCACCTGGATGGAACCAAGGCCGGGGACACTCTCTGGCAAGACATTCGCTATCATGGACAAAGCGATATGTATACCATTCAACTGGAGGGTAAATGGGGTTATTGCAGCCACGAAACAGGGGAAGTGTTGCTTGCTCCTGCCTATGAGGAAGTACTGCCCTTCTGGAATGGCCGTGCAGCGGTAAAAACCAGCACCGGGTGGGGATACATAGACCTGACGGGAAAAGAACAAACTCCGATGGATTTCCTGCAAGCCACCACAGCGGATTCCAGCAGACGTGCATGGGTTAAAACAGAACAAGGCTGGGGTGTTATTGACCTGCAAGAGGTTCAGCCCTAAACAAGAAAAGCACCTAAGGAGAATCTTCTCCTTAGGTGCTTTTTATAGTATCCCTTAGTTCAGGAAGGGCAGGTCATTTTCAAAGGGGCTTTCCACCGAAGTTTCAATGGGAGCCTCTTTCTTGTATTTTGCCAGTGCGGCTGCTGCCTTGACAGGGTCAGCCAGTGTACCGGCGCCACCCATACAGCCACCGGGACAGCCCATGCCCTCCAGCAGATAGCCGTTGTACTTACCAGCACGAGCCAGAGTGAGCAGCTTTTTGCAGTCAGCCAGTCCCTGAGCGCTTGCGACCTTTACTTCACGCTCCGGGTCCATCTTCTTGATGGCGTTTACAACAGCCTGGGCTACACCGCCAGTTACCGCAAAGCCACGGCCATCGGCAGAAGCCTTGTTGAAGTCATCACCAGGATCGGCTTCCAGCTCATCAAAGTTTACCTCACGGGCTTCAAACAGGCCCATCAGCTCCTCAAAGGTGAGCACAAAGTCCACATCACTGCGAACCGAACGACGGCTAGCTTCCAGCTTCTTGGCGGCACAGGGACCAACAAACACAATCTTGCAGTCCTTGCCGTGTTTTTTCTTCACAAGGCGGGCAGTCAGCACCATGGGAGTCATGGCCATGCTGATGTTGTCTGCCAGTTCGGGGAACAGCTTTTTGGCCATCATGCTCCAGCTGGGGCAGCAGCTGGTAGCCATAAAGGGCAGGTGCTCCGGAACTTCACGCATAAAGTCCTTGGCTTCCTCGATGGTGCACAGGTCAGCGCCGATGGCAACCTCAAAGGTGTCGGCAAAGCCCAGAGTACGCATAGCGGCTTTCAGTTTGCCCACGGTCAGGCCGGGGAACTGGCTTACAAAGGCGGGAGCCATGATGGCATACACCTTGTCGCCCTGGCGAATGCTTTGAATCAGCTGGAAAATCTGGCCCTTGTCCACGATGGCACCAAAGGGGCAGTTTACCAGACACATACCGCAGGATACACATTTATCCTGGTCAATCTGAGCACGACCACGCTCGTCGGAATGGATGGCGTTCATGCCGCAGGCGGCAGCACAGGGACGCTCCATCTTCACAATGGCATGATAGGGGCAAACATCCACGCACTTGCCGCACTTAATGCACTTATCCTGGTCAATCACAGTCTGTCCGCCGGGGGTAAAGGTCAAAGCATCCTTGGGGCAGACCTCTACGCAAGGATGAGCCAGACAGCCACGGCACAGGTTGGAAACTTCCACATGCTTTTCGGGGCAGGCATTGCAGGCAAACTTGATGATGTTCACCAGCGGGGGATCATAGTACTTCTGGGCGATGACGCTGTTTTCCATACCAGCATTCAGGGGTGCCATCTCCTCGATGGAACGCAGGGGCAGACCCATGGCCAGACGGATGCGCTCGGAGACGATGGCTCGCTCCAAGAAGATGCTGTTGCGCAGACTGGTCACTTCACCGGGAATAATCTTGTAGGGCAGACGAGATACTTCCTGGACATAGTCCTGTCCCTCATAGGACAGACGGGCCACCTCGGTAAACACCCGGCGACGAATGTCGGTCACAGACGTATAAATGCCACGCATATTGCTCATTGCTCATTTCTCCTTCCAACGATGCGTATCATAAAACATATAAAAATATAACACAAAAACCCTCGGTTTTACAAGGTCACCGAGGGCTGTTTTGGTAAAATTTATGAAAAAATGCGCAGGTAAAAGAGGGTTATTGCTTTGCCGCACGGGCACGGCAACGATCGCCGTCCCATTCCTCCAGCACACAGGACAGAATTTCACCTGGCTGCGCCCCGGGAGCATTCACCACAACGGGCAGGTACAAGGGGGTGTATCCGGTGAACAAGCTACCACTCAGCGCTTTTTCCAGCAGGATGGACTGGGTGCTGCCCAGCATGGACTTTGCCAATTCTTCCCGCACTGCATCCGCTTCGGTCTGCATCTGTTTTACCCGCTGTGCCTTAACTGATTCAGGAATCTGGTCCGGGAAGGTGGCAGCAGGGGTTCCGGTACGGGGGGAGAAGGGGAACACGTGCACCTTCAAAAAGCCGATTTTACGCACAAAGGCAAGGCTTTCCGCAAATTCTTCCTCGGTTTCTCCGGGGAAGCCCACGATAATATCGGTGGTAAAGCTGCACTGCTGGCCGAAAATCTCCCGAATCTTTTCCACCACACGGGCGTACTGTTCGGCGGTGTAAACCCGGCGCATCCGGCGCAGGGTAGTGGTGCAACCACTTTGCAGGGACAGGTGGAACTGGGGGCACAGCTTTTTCACCTTGGAAAGGCGAACGATGTGCTCATCGCTCAACACGTCCGGTTCCAGGCTGCCAAGGCGAATTCGCTCGATGCCCTCAACCTGGGCACAGCGTTCCACAAGTTCGGTCAGGTTGGTACCGGTATCCTGTCCATAGCTGGGCAGGTTGATGCCGGTGAGCACCACCTCTTTGTACCCGGCGGCTGCCAGAGTTTTCAGCTCGTTCAGGATGCTGGCCTCGTTGCGGCTGCGCACCCGTCCACGGGCACGGGGGATAACGCAATAGGCGCATTGGCGGTTACAACCGTCCTGTACCTTGATAAAGGCACGGGTGTGGCCCTCAAACCGCTCCACCGGAAGTTCTTCAAACACTTCCCCCTTTTCGTGTGCGGCAATGTCCACAACCCGTTCCTGGCTGGACAAGGCCAGCTGGATGTTATGGATGATAGCGTGGCGATTGGCGTTGCCCATAACCACGTCTGCTTCCTGTACAGTGGCGGCCTCCTCAGGGAATGCCTGGGGATAGCATCCGGTCAACACGGTGATAGCGCCGGGGTATTCCCGTTTGGCACGGCGCAACCACTGCCGACTTTTTTTATCCCCGCCAGCGGTTACGGTACAGCTATTCACCACGAACACATCGGCTTCTTCCTCTGGACCTGCCAGCGTATAGCCATTTTGAGAGAAAAGCTGGGCAAGGGCACCGGTTTCATTCTGGTTTACCTTACAACCCAGCGTGTAAAAGCTTACTCGCATGAAATTGCTCCTTTAGTTGCGGCAGAAATCTGCCAAATCGATATGCTTTTATTATATCGAATAAAGACGGAAAAAGGCAAGCCCTTCACCGGTCATAAAGCGGGAAGGAATACCCATATAATGAGGACAGGTAGATTGAATGCGAAGCAGAAGGTTTCGCTTTGGAAGGGATGGAGGTTTTATGAAACAAAAAGGATGGATTCACAGCCTGGTTTCGGTGGGGCTGGCGGCCTGCTTTGCAGTGACTGCATCCGCTGAAACCCAGACATTGCAGGCAGGGCGGTTTGAGCTGGCGCAATTTGACATTCCCTGTCGTACCGCAATCCTGATTGACCAGAACAGCGGCACGATTTTATACGAAAAACAAGCGGACCAGCAGGTTCCCATTGCGTCCATCACCAAGGTGATGACCCTGCTTTTGACCATGGAAGCACTGGAGCAGGGGCAGGTAAGCCTGGACCAGGTGGTTCCGGTGAGTGACCATGCCTATAACATGGGCGGCAGTCAAATTTGGCTGGAACCGAGGGAGCAATTGACTCTGGATGAGATGATTCGTGCCATCTGTATCTCCAGCGCAAACGATGCGGCGGTGGCAGTGGCGGAATTCATCGGGGGAAGCGAGGATGCCTTTGTGGAAAAGATGAATGCAAAGGCGGCGGAACTGGGGATGGACAGCACCCACTTTGAAAATGCTTGTGGCCTGGATGCCAGCGGTCACCTGTCCACAGCCCGAGATGTGGCGCGGATGAGCCGGGAGATTTTGAACAAATACCCAAAGATTTTGGAGTACACCGGAATCTGGATGGATACCCTGCGGGGAGGGCAAACCCACCTGATTAACACAAACAAACTTCTTAAACGCTATGAGGGCATCACCGGACTGAAAACAGGCACCACCAGCGGGGCAGGTGTCTGTCTGTCCGCCAGTGCAACCCGGGGGGATTTATCCCTGATTGCGGTGGTTTTGGGCAGTCCCAGCAGTGCAGAGCGGTTCAAGGCCGCCACCACATTGCTGGATTATGGATTTGCCAATTTTGAGCAGGCAAAACTGGAGCTTCCCTCCAGTCGCCCCAGCGAATTAACGGTGGAGCAGGGCAACCAGGAAACCGTAACCTTACAGTACCCGGAACTGGAAGGGGTGCTTGTGAAAAAAGGGGACACCCAGCCGGTGGAGGTGACCCTTGATTTGCCCCAAAGCATAGAAGCCCCGGTGGAGCAGGGGCAAACTCTGGGAACAGTAAATGTGTCCCACGGTGGGCAAAATCTGGGCCAGTGGCCCATTGTAGCCGCCCAGCCGGTGCAAAAATTGACCTTCAAGGTGGTGTTGCTCCGCCTGTGGGAAAAGGTTTTAGAACCATAAGCAAGAAAGGAAAGGCAGGGGAGAAATCCTTTGCCTATTTTTGCGGAATTTTGAAGGGATATTGTGGAATGATTCGCCTTGCCTTGACTTTTTATTGTAAAAAAGATATAGTGAAGACAACGAAATCAAACCATTGGGGGATGTAAGTATGAGCGTCAAATTCAATGGCAAATATCTGGCAAATTTTATCAAAGAGTCCGAGTACACTGCCATCTGGCCGCAGGTGGAACTGGCACATAAGATGCTGGAAGAGCGCAGCGGCATGGGCAATGATTTCCTGGGATGGGTAGACCTGCCGGTGGAATACGACAAGCAGGAGTTTGCTCGTATCCAGGCGGCGGCTGAAAAAATCCGGGAGGATTCCGATGTGCTGGTTGTAATCGGCATCGGTGGTTCTTACCTGGGTGCACGAGCTGCAATCGAGGCCATCAAGGGACAGATGTACAACAGCAAGGCAAACCGTGGCGGCCCGGAGATTTTCTTTGCAGGAAGCTCCATCTCTCCCGCCAGCTTGCAGGACATTCTGGACTGCTGTGAGGGCAAACGGGTGAGTGTGAACGTGATTTCCAAATCCGGTACCACCACCGAGCCGGCACTGGCATTCCGTGTCTTTAAGCAGTATATGGAACAGCGGTATGGCGAAGAAGCCGCTCAGCGGATTTACGCCACCACCGACCGTAGCCGTGGAACCCTGAAAAAGCAGGCTGATGCAGAAGGTTGGCAGACTTTTGTGGTGCCCGACGATGTGGGCGGCCGTTTCTCGGTTCTGACTGCTGTGGGCTTGTTGCCCATCGCTTGCGCAGGTTGCGATATCGTGGCCTTGATGCAGGGTGCGGCAGATGCCCGGCAGGAGTATTCCCGTTGTCATGAGCTGAACGATTGCTATCGCTATGCCGCTACCCGCAACATCTTGTACCGCAAGGGCAAGAGTGTGGAACTGCTGGCAGCTTACGAACCCAATTTCACCATGATGAACGAGTGGTATAAGCAGCTGTTTGGAGAGAGCGAGGGCAAGGATGGTAAGGGTCTGATGCCCACCAGCGTGGTGTTCTCCACCGACCTGCATTCCATGGGCCAGTATGTACAGGAAGGCGCTCGCATCATGTTTGAAACCGTGGTGGACATCCAGAAGCCCGCACGGGATTTGCACATTCAGGAAGACGAGCAGGACGGCGACGGCCTGAACTTCCTGGCAGGCCAGCAGATGAGCCTTGTAAACCGTAAGGCAATGCAGGGAACCATCCTGGCACACATTGATGGCGGCGTTCCCAACATCGTGCTGGAAACCCCCAGTCTGGGTGAATACGACCTGGGATACCTGATTTATTTCTTTGAGCGTGCCTGCGCAATCAGCGGCTATCTGCTGGGAGTAAATCCCTTCGACCAGCCCGGCGTGGAAAGCTATAAGAAAAACATGTTTGCTCTGCTGGGTAAACCCGGCTATGAGGATAAAAAGGCCGAACTGGAAGCAAAGCTGCAATAATATATGACAGCTTACCTTCTGGACAAGCATAAAGCACAAACACACATATAGGGTCAACGCTGCTATGCGTTTGACGGCATGGCAGCCAATCTATTAAGGAGGGAATCGATTATGATGAAACTCATCGTTGGCACCAAAGGCACTGGAAAAACCAAAACTATGGTAGATGCAATCAATGCAGTTACCAAAACCACCAAAGGCAATGTTGTTGTGCTGGAGCAATCCATGCAGCTTACTTATGATGTGGATCATGCCGCCCGTCTGATTGATGTGGAGGACTATAAGATTCACGGCTATCAGGCAATGTACGGATTTGTGGCTGGCGTGCTGGCTGGAAACTATGACATTACCGACCTGTTCATTGACGGGCTGATGAAGATTGTGGATAAGGATGTAAGCGGTCTTGTGGACTTCCTGGAAGCAGTGGAAGCTGTGGCAGGAAACACCAATGTGACCCTGACCTTGTCCCTTGCACCGGAAGCGCTTCCCGAGGGAGCAAAAAAATACCTGTAATCGTATTATTTGCGCGTATTTTGGGGCGGAAGTCAAAAAAATGGCTTCCGCTCTCAATTTGGATGTTGACAAACCCAGCGCAATTCGCTATACTGGTAAGGCAGTCTTTTAGAGGTGAACCATGCAATTTGACTTAAAGCGTTTTTTTCAAAACGGAAGAGAACCCTATCGGGGGGAACTTTCTTTTGATTTGAGTGACTATGACTTTCCGGGTTATCGTGTAACCAATCCGGTTACCGGGCTGTTTACCGCTGCTCCAACCATGGAGGGGGTACAGATTCATCTGGAAGCAAATGCTCAGGTAGAAACAGAATGCGCTCGTTGCTTGGCTCCTGTGCAGGAGGACTACCGGCTGGAACGTGACTGGCTGGTGCGTCAACAGGATCTGGAAGACGAATGGTTTGAACTTCCACTGGATGAAGCAGGCAAGCTTGATGTACAAGAACTTGTTTGTGAAGAACTGGTGGTGGAAGTTCCTGCTGTACTGCTTTGCAGTGCAGATTGTCAAGGGCTATGCCATGTTTGCGGAAACCCGAAGGCCACAGGGGATTGTACCTGTTGCCAGGAGGGCTCCACTACTCCCGTAGACGAACGGCTTGCTATATTAAAACAACTGCTGAATTAACTTCATTCACATTGAGGAGGTGCTTACAAATGGCAGTACCAAAGAGAAAGGTTTCCAAGGCACGGCGCGACAAGCGTCGCTCCTCTGTGTGGAAGCTGGAAGCCCCTGCACTGGTGAAGTGCAGCCAGTG
>JAHLFP010000021.1 GCA_018883715.1 Candidatus Allofournierella pullistercoris
AAAAACCCCCTTGCTTTTTCAGCAAGGGGGTCGGTTTTTAGTAATACATATACACCTGGCAGGGAATCATGCCGTTGTACAGCTTGCGCCGCCGGGAGGCTTTCTTGCCCAGGTGACGCTCCAAATCTGCATCTGCGGTGATGATGTAAGCGCCCTGTACCGGGTGCTCCTCCAGTCGCTGGCCCAGGATGCCTGCCAGCTTTGCGGCGGTATCCAAGTCGCCCAGACGTTCGCCGTAGGGGGGGTTGGTCAGGACAATCATGTTGGATTCAGGCGCAAAGTCTTTCACATCTGCCTGGGCAAAACGGCACCGCTCGCCCACACCTGCCAGCTTTGCGTTGTGGGTTGCCAGTGCCACTGCATTGGGGTCAAGGTCATAGCCAAAGCCCTCAAAAGCGGCATCCATGCGGATTTCACTCAGTGCCTTTTCCCGCTGCTGTGCCCAAATCTGGGGCGGGCAGATAGTGTAATGCTCGGCGGCAAAACGACGACGCAAACCGGGTGCGATGTTCAGGGCTTTCTGTGCCGCCTCAATGACCATGGTACCACTTCCGCAGAAGGGGTCTGCCACCACGGAATCCCGGCGCACACGACCCAGGTCCGCAATGGCTGCCGCCAGGGTTTCCTTGATGGGTGCTCCGGTGGCATTGCGGCGGTATCCCCGCTTATGCAGTCCATCCCCGGAGGTATCCAGCATGATTTCCACCACATTTTTACGGATGGAAAAACGGATTTTATACAGCGCACCGGTTTCCGGCAACATCAAAACCTTGTGCCCCCGCTTCAGTCGTTCCACCACAGCTTTTTTTACGATGCTCTGGCAGGCAGGCACGCTGGACAGGGTGCTGGACAGGCTGGAGCCTTTCACAGGGAACTGGGCGTCTGCGGGAAGGATTTCCTCCCAAGGGATGGAGCTAACCCCATCGAACAGCTCATCAAAGGTGGTTGCGGTATAGGTTTTCAAAAGCACCAGCACCCGCTCGGCACAGCGCAGATTCAGGTTTGCGGCGGCAATCATCTCCGGGCCACCGGAAAAGGCGATGCGGCCATCCGTCACCTTTACATCTTCTGCACCCAGGCGGCGCACCTCAAATGCGGCAGTGCTTTCGGTTCCAAAATAACAAGGGGCAATCAAATTGAATTTCATAGCAAGGTAAACTCCTTTTGGATGCGGCTTATTCCCACAAAGATGGATAAGCCGGTTATGATACAGATACTTCGGTGTTTTATCATATCATGCCCCATACACAAAGGCAAGCTATTTCTATCTTCTCTGTCCCATCGTAGCTTCCGTTACAGAAAAAAGTCGGCGGCAAATGCCACCGACTTTTGTTTTTATCGTTCGGGAATCAACACACCATAGTCCCCATTGGCACGGCGGTAAACCACCTGCACCTGGTCGTCCTCCATGTTGCGATAGAGGTAAAAATTATGGCCCAGAAGGTTCATTTGCAGGATTGCCTCCTCGGTGCTGCAGGGTTTTACAGCAAAGCGTTTTTCACGAATTACCTGGTACTCCTCCTCGGGAGTAGCCTCCTGCTCCTGTTCCTGCATCAGGTGTGCCACAGATACATGGGTAAAGCGGTCGCTGAGCCGTTTGCGGTTCTTTACAAGGCGACGGGTCAACAAATCCATTGCTTCGTCCAGCGCATCCTCCATCCGCTCGGCAACCTTTTCTGCACGGACTACCAGTCCTTTATCTCGCACCGTTACCTCCACGGTTTGTCCGCTTTTTTCCACGGTAACGGTGATATGTGCCTGTGCTTCATCGCTGAGGAATTTATCCAATTTATCCAGCTTGGTTTGCGCCTTTTCGATAAAGCTGGGTTTCAGAGAAACTTTTCTACCAGTGCATGTGACTTTCATAATCCATTGCCTCCTTGTGTGACAGCGTTCCGGATTTCTCTGGAATGCTTGTCCTTTTCTTGTCTCTATTATATCACATTTTACACAAAATCAATAGCTATATCCGAATTTTATTTGTAAACATTTTGTGTTGTAACTATGACTAAGTTGTTCATTTTTCACTGGTACTTATTTTAAAATCATAAACCTGTGATAAATAAAAAATGCAGTCTTGTAAAAAGACTGCATTTTTTCTATAGGTTATTTGTAACCAGACAAAAGGCTGTATCGCTTTTAGCCACGGCGACGGCTGTAACCGCCACCACGACGATTTTCCGTCACACGCTTCAAATCCGACATTTTTTCCTCGCTCTGGGATTTGAATTTTGCCATCATATCCTCAAAGCTCATTTCGCCCTGGGGTGCCTGTGCCTTGGGCTGCCACACACGGGGAGCGTCGGAACGACCACCACGAGGGGGACGGGGACCCTTTGCCGGACGAGGCTCGGGGGGAAGGGCACGCTTCATGGAAAGAGCAATCTTGCCATCCTCCGCAATGTTCATCACCTTTACCTTGACCGTCTGGCCTTCAGTAAGTACGGTGGACAAATCTTCAATAAAACTGCTTGAAACCTCGGAAATATGTACCATGCCGGTTTTTTGATCCGGCAGAGAAACAAACGCACCAAACTTTTTTACGCCAGTGACCTTTCCTTCCAGGATGGTTCCTACCTGTAACTCTAATGCCATGTAACCCCTTATTCTCCTATTACTGTATATTATGTAAAAAGCACTTTGCCTTTTGCATCATCTGTTATTTGCCGGTGGCATCCACGAACACTCGCTCGTTGGGACGTGCATATCCCAGCTTATCCCGGGCCACCCGCTCAATCAATTCCTCATCGGTTCCGGACTCCAGAATGCGGCTTAACTCTTCATTTTCCGCCAGTTGAGCATCCAGTTGTTGCTGAACCGCCTCGAGCTGTTGCCGCTTGGCATTGATTTCCACCTGGTTCAATACCATGCCCACCACAAGATAGCCAAAAATAGCTACCACCAGAACTGCACCTGTGAGCGTGGAAACCGTAAGACTTTTTTTCTCTTTTTTTGCCATTGCCATAAGTCCGCCTTTTATCTTAGTATTCTTCTAAAGACAATATACTATTGATTAGAATTATACAACACACGGGAGGACTTTTGCAACCGTTTTCTTCTACGATTTGTCCGCTTTTGTTTGACTTTTATCTGGCGAGCGCTCCAAACCCGGCGAACCGGGGTGCAAATTTGCCGCCCAAGGTGAGAAGCCAGCCAAAAAATCGGCCCAATCAGCACCCAGTGCAGACATTGCCAAACCCAGTCTATTACCGAGCTAATCATCTGTTGATAGGCCGCCACTCCCACCAGCATGCCTGCCACCATATACCACCGCACCAGACCGCTGTAACTGCGGCCCGCCGCAAAACCATACAGCAGCACTGCCGCCAGCCAAAAGCTTGCAACATCCACCAAAAAATAACTCCAGGTGTGACGCCCCAAAAGGCCAGTGCCCATCTGGTGCACAAATGCAATCATCAGCCCCAGCCCCATACAGCACAGGGCATCCGAGCAGACATACACAAATGGAATATATGCCGCCATGGAAAGGCTCCTTTCAGCGAATCAATCGGCGGAAAAAACCGCCACTGGGCTGGGCCGGCTGGCTGTATTGCAGATACTCAATCTGGCCGAAGATTTTCAGCTCTCCACTTTCAATGGAAAGCTCATTCACCTGAATGCCTCGCCCACCAATCAGCAAGGTTCCCTGCTGGGTTTCCAGTGTGGCACTTTGCTCATCATAGCTGACAATCCGTGTCACCCCCGTGGCGGTAAGGGTGCGCCTATCCTCCAAAATAATGTGATGGGGCAATGTAGTGGTATTGGATGCCGATTCCGACAGATTGCGTAGAAGTCTTTCCTGCATTGATTTCACACCTTTGCTTTTTGTTTGAGCCTGTCTTGGCTTTGTTACAAGGTATGAAAAGGCAGGGCGGATTATTCCTGCACAATCTCGTACATTTCCCGGGCCACGTCCTTGCCCAAGGGGGCATCAATGGAAAGCACTTTTACCTTTACAGGACGGTTGCCAAAGGTGATTTCAATCACATCCCCCACCTTGACAGAGTAGCTGGCTTTCACCAGGCGGCCATTGACCATAATCCGGCCTGCGTCTGCCACCTCATTGGCCACGGTGCGCCGTTTAATCAGGCGGCTTACCTTCAAATATTTATCAATGCGCATAACATTTTCTCCTGTTAGTTATAACAAAAACCCGTTGCCAGAACCCGGCAGGGGCTGGACAACGGGATAAATCATACAAAACAGCTGATACCGCTTGTTATTTTGCCACAGCGTCCTTCAGAGCCTTGCCAGCCTTGAAAGCGGGAGTGGTGGTAGCAGGAATGGTGATTTCCTCCTTGGTGCGGGGGTTGCGGCCCTTGCGAGCAGGACGCTCACGAGTCTCAAAAGTACCAAAACCTACCAGAGAAACCTTATCGCCACTTGCCAGAGCTGCGGTGATAGCCTCTACGGTAGCGTTTACAGCCTGCTCTGCGTCCTTCTTGGACAGGCCAGCGTTTTCAGCAACAGCAGCAATCAGTTCAACTTTTGTCATTTTATTTTACCTCCATATCGTTTATCAGCAAACAAAGGAATTATTCCTTTGTGGACTGCTTGGTTTCACAGGCCATCTCCATCCAATGGACACGCTGTTGGCCATCCAACTCTTCCAGCTTTAGCCCCTTTTCACTGGCCTGCTGTTCACAAAAAATTACACCTGCCTGATAGGCATCACTGGCCTTGGTGAGCACCTCTTCCGGCTCCTGATGCTGGCACTGGCTGTATGCCGCCGCCGCAAAGAGCAGATTGCCAAGGGCCTGGTCTGTCTCCCCCTGTTCCAGCTTGTCCAGTTGCTGGCGCATCTGGGCAATCAACTGTTCCGGGGTGCGCTCAAAGCCAAAGGGCTTGGCACGCTTGTACAGCTTTGCAGCACGCATCAGAGCCGGGAAACTGTGGGGCACGCTTTCCAGCCGATGCTGTGCAGTCTGCCGTCCCTTTTCCTCGTTTTTGCGCGCCTCCCAGTTTTCCAAGGCTTGCTGGCTGTTTTCCGCCTGTACCTGCCCAAACACGTGGGGATGGCGGAACACCAGCTTTTTGCACAAAGCATCGCAGACTGCATAAAAATCAAAGCTTCCCTGCTCTGCCTCCATCTGGCTGTGTAGGGCCACCTGCAACAGCACATCACCCAGCTCTTCTTCCAGCAGGTGCTTGTCCTTCAGGTCAATGGCATCCACCACTTCATAAGTTTCCTCAATGAAGTTCATTCGGATGGATTCGTGGGTCTGCTCCTTGTCCCAGGGACATCCATTTTCCGGGTCCCGCAACAAGCGCACAATCTCCACCAAATCCTGCGGAGTGTAATGTTCCTTTGGCTTGAAATCCACCATTGCAGACGGCCTCCTTTTTGTGACTTCTCCTATTCTACCCTAGATATAAGGCCATTTCAAGCCTTTTTATTTTATTTTTAGCAATCCCAGCCAGATTTCATTCCTTCGCTGAAAACATCGCTCTGATTTTTATATATTTTCCATAAAAATACAGCAAAACATTTTGGTAAAATGCCAGTCAAACCCCTTTTCTTTTTAGGAATTTATACCATAAAAAACAGCACCTGTCCCGGAGTAATCCCTCTTTGACAGATGCTGTTTTTCCATTCTTTATCGACTGGATTTTCCCACTCGTCGCTGTACCTGAATGCGCTTTCCGCCGGAAGTCACCACCCAGACAGCAGGTTTCTGGGATGGTTTTGGAACACCCAGATTAAAGCTGTGCCCCGCACCGATCGCAAAACAAGGCATCCTCTTGCACCTCGTTACCGCACTGGTGGCAATGGCGATGCTCAGTCTCTTCCTGCTCCTCCTCGGTGTACTCATACACATAGCTGGTGGTTGCAGGAGCAGCATTCTGCTGGGTTTGGGCGGCAGCCATCTGCTCCTTCAACTGGGCAATTTCCAGCTGAATCCGGTCGATGGCATCCACATACTTTTGTACCAAAGCACGGTTTTCCTCGCCATTTTTTACCAGGCTGTACACCAAAGAGCCTAGCTGACGCTGTGCTTTGTTCAGGCGAGCCTGTGCATTCATCAGATCCATACGAATCTTGCCTTTGTATGCCAAATCCGATGCGGTTTTCTTCGCACTGCCTGCCAACTGGGAACCGGTTGCAAACAGCTTATCCAAATCAAAACTCATGATTTTACACCTCTTTCGCCATAATCAGGAAGGAATCCTTCCAGTGGTTTCATTTAGTCTCAGTATACTGCATTTTATTGCGTTTGGCAAATGAAAATTGCCTTACCCCAAAAACTCCCGCAGCATGGATTGTTCCGGCAACCAGGACAAATCAATGGGATGAACCAAAGCAAAATGCCCCGCCAGTTGATTGAGTTTTTCCGCACAAGGATGTTCCTGAGGCAACCAACCCGCCCAAGGGGTTACAAAATGGGCCAGCATACAAATTTCATAGCTGAAGGAGGTATCCACCAGAAGGTCAGCCTGGGTTTTAAACACCCGGATAAACTGGTCCTCTCCGGTGCAGACTTGGTTCCACATTCCGATGGTCTTTTCCAGGTCATGTCCACGGAATTTGTGGTCCCGCACCATCCGACGTGCCAGCCGCACATCCCGGGAGGGAATCACCCGTTGTCCCCGATAGCTGTACTCTTCCCGCAATCCTGCATAGATTTTATACAGCTTTTGGGGAGGCAGTTTACTGGTGAGCAAGGGGTTCAAAGCATGAATCCCCTCCACAATGCAGATACCCCCCTGCAAGTCCAGCGGGATGCGTTGTTCCTTCCGGTTTTCCGTCACAAAGTCAAACTGAGGCAGCTGAGTACGACCTGTCTCGGCCAGTTCTGCCAAACAGCGCTGAATTTCCTCCACGTCCAAGGCGGTAATGTTTTCATAGTCCTTGGTTCCATCCGGCAGACGGGGATACAAATCTAGATTTTTGTAAAAATTATCCAGACTTATCACCTGCGCCACCATCCCTCGCTGGCAAAGGGTTTGTGCCAGCTTTTGTGCCGTGGTGGTCTTGCCGGATGCAGATGGCCCAGTCAGCATGACAATGCGGCATCCACTGGCCAAAACCTCGCTGGCTGCCGCCTGAATGCGGTTGTCATACTCCTGTTCACACTGGTGGACAAAAGCCTGTGGGCTGAGAGCCGCCGTGTTAATCAGGCTGATTTCCACCATCCGTTTGGGGATCCAGATAGCGGGCATAGAATTCGCTCACTCCTTGTTTACGCCGCAGAATCTCCTCAAAACCTTGCAGATACTCTGCGGGATATTTGTAGTTGAAGATGCGTTCAATGCGATCGCCGCCGGGCTGGCACAGCTTGGTGCTTGCGCCCGCACCTGCGGCAAGGATGGAGTGGACTTCCTCCATAATGTAAATGTTGTAATAACCCTCGGTTCCCGGCTTACACCAGCCGGTGTTTTCCAGGTTTTGCAGGGTATTTTTCTGCCGATACAGATAATACGGCTGGTAGCCTGCCTTAGCAAGACGACTGCACTCCTGCACCATCTGGGCCACGTCGGCATAGTCCTCCTGCCGATTTTCAATCACCAGATTGGAGGCCCGTTTGAGGGTCAAGGTATGGACCGTGATATTCTCCGGTTGCAACGAGATAGCCAGCTCCAAACTGCGGATAAAGCCCTCCACCGTATCACCGGGCAAGCCTGCAATCAAATCCATGTTGATGTTGGTGTGGCCTGCCTGTCTGGCCTGGTCATAGCAATCCAGAATATCCTGTGCGGTGTGCTTGCGTCCAATTCGGCGCAGTACATCGTCCGAGAAGGTCTGGGGGTTGATGGAGATACGGGTAGCACCGTATTCTTTCATAACATCCAATTTTTCCCGGTCGGTGCAGTCAGGGCGACCCGCTTCTACGGTGTATTCCTCCACCTGAGACAAATCATAACATTGCCGCACCGTCTCCATCAGCTGGCGCAGCTGGTCAGCGGACAGGCTAGTGGGAGTACCTCCACCAATGTAGATGGTTTTTAAGGTCAGGCCGCATTGGTCCGCCTGCTGACGGGTTGCCTGAATCTCCTCGCAAAGGTAATCCACATAATCCTGCACCAGCTTTTGGTCCCGGTCCATGGTGCGGGACACAAAACTGCAATAACTGCACCGGGAGGGGCAGAACGGAATGCCGATGTACAGGCTGTAGTCCTTTTCGCCACGGTTTTCCAGAATAGGACGTTGCAGGTCTGCAATCTGCTTTGCCAGCTGGAACTTTTCCGGAGTGCAGTCGTAGCGTTTCAGGAACAAATCCTCAATTTCCTGCTCGCTCAAACCGTTTGCCCGGCGGTCATGGATGATACGCACCGGACGCACCCCGGTGAGTTTGCCCCAGGGTAGGCGGATACCAGTAATTTTGCCCAGCAACTCATACAACATGCCACAAAGGGCCTGTTCCTGGGTTTCATTCTGGGGCTGTACCCCTTTCACAAGGTGGCAGACGCCGTTCCAGCGCACCCCTACCACCAGTTTGCGGGCGGTGGCATATACCACAATTAAATCTTCCTTGCGGTGATACTTTTTGGCGGGTACCGTTCCAGGGAAGAACATTCGAGCAATGTTTTCCAGCTCATAGCTGGAAGTCACGCCCTTACAATAAATTTGCATGTAAACTCCTTAATATTTAACGAAAAAGGGATTGGTTTCAAATTCCTGTTGCAAGGTGGTGAACACACCGTGTCCAGGCAGTACTTTTGTGTCACCCACCAGCGGCAGATTTTGCAATTTTTGCAGGGTGCGCCGCTGTTCCATGGGGTCGCCGCCTAAATCTGTGCGACCCACTGAGCCAGCAAACAAGGTGTCCCCTGTAAAAAGCAGTCCCTGACTGTAAATAACCCAGGAACCGGCGGTGTGTCCGGGGGTATGCCAGGTGACAAACTCCACCTCGTCCACCGCAATTCCGGCCCCATCCTGATAGCCATCGGTAATCTGTGCAGGCAGCAAGGGCATCAGTTCACTTCCCTGTGCATCCTGGACATCCATATACACCTTACAGCCCCAACGCTGTGCCAGTTCGACCACATGGGTTACATGGTCAAAATGGCCGTGGGTAAGCAGGATATGGGTTAGTTTTGCATTCTTTTCTTTCAGCAGCTGTTCCAGCTCTTGTACGCTGGCGGTGGGGTCCACCAAAACCCCACTACCCGCTTCGGTCACTGCCAAGAAACAGTTGGTGGAATAGGGCGCAGGCCCTACCAAATGGTATACATTCATATATTTATTCTCCTTGCAGGCAATTTACCACTCATCCGTGTCAACAATGATGGTAACAGGGCCATCGTTGTGCAACTGTACCTGCATATCTGCACCAAATTCCCCCTGCTGTAACTCAGCAAGTCCCTGCTGTTCCATCTGCTGGACAAACAAATCGTAGGCTTGTTTTGCAAATTCCGGGTTTGCGGCATGAGCAAAGCTGGGACGCTTGCCCTTTTTGGTGGAGGCGTGGAGGGTGAAATTACTAATCACCAATGCACCATAGCCACAGTCCACCGCACTTCGGCTCATTTTGCCCTGCTCATCCACAAAGATACGCAGGCCGGCGCATTTTTCCGCCAGTTTTGGCACAATGTCCAAAGTGTCTATGTCTCCAACTCCCAGAAAAATCACAAGGCCCGGCCCAATGCTTCGCACCTCACCTTGGTTAATCTGCACACTGGCGCTACGCACACGTTGAATCACTGCACGCATGGGATACTCCTTTTCTTTTTATGCTGGCAATCAGCCACGGGTGACCACAATCACATCCCGCAGGTGACGCAAGCGATTTAGTACGCTATTCATATGTTCTGCACTTGCAATTCCCACCGTCAGCGAGATAACAGCCCGGCCATTGTCCACCATACGGGCATTCATGGCATAGATGGGCACACGCATATCTCCCAAAGTGGAAATCACATCGCCCACCAAACCTTCCCGGTTCATGGCGGTAAGTTCCAAACTTGCCTTGTAGGATTCTTTCTTGCTGTCCTGCCAGTGGGCATTCACCCAGCGTGCCTGATTTTCCGGGTCACGCATGCTGGCCTGTACATTTTGACAGTCCTTTTTATGGATGGACACACCAAAGCCACGGGTGATAAAGCCCACAATTTCATCTCCTGGCAAGGGACTGCAACATTTTGCAAACTTGATGGGGGTATTGTCAATGCCTTCCACCACAACACCCTCGCTGGCCTTGCTGTCGCTGGTTTTGTAGGTTTGCAGGGGAATCTTGTCAATGGCAGGGGTAGTGGTTTTTTCCTCCGCCGCACGCATCCGGGCATATTCTTCCTTGATTTTGCCCATCAAGCGGCTGATTTGCAAACCGCCATAGCCCAGTGCCGCATACATCTCTTCAGCAGAGTTCATCCGCTGTCTGCGAGCAATTTCTGCCATGAATTCATCCCACTTGGCATCCGGAATGGTAATCAGATTCCGGCGAAGTTCCCGCTCCAGCATGGCTCTGCCTTCCTGGATGTTTTCCTCCCGCCGTTCCCGTTTGAACCAGGTGCGGATTTTGTTACGGGCCTCGCTGGTGGTGACAATCTTCAGCCAGTCACGGCTGGGGCCTTTGTCCTTGGGCCCGGTGATAATTTCAATGATTTCGCCCGTTACCACCTTGTGGTCAATGGGCACAATCCGGCTGTTCACCTTTGCACCCACCATTCGGTTGCCCACCGCGGAGTGAATGGCATAGGCAAAGTCGATGACCGTCGCCCCTGCTGGCAGGTTGATAACGTCGCCTTTTGGGGTAAAGGCAAAGACTTCTTCTGGCAGCAAATCCCCCTTCAAATCCTGAAGCAGACTGCCTGCATCCTCGTTTTCCCGCTGGCTTTCCAAAAGCTGGCGCACCCAGGCAAGCCGTTCATCCAGCTTATCCCGGCCGCCGCCCTGAATGCCCGCCTTATATTTCCAGTGGGCCGCCACGCCGTACTCTGCCATCTGGTCCATCTCGTGGGTACGAATCTGTACCTCAAAAGGGATTCCTTCATGGCCAATTACCGTGGTATGCAGGGACTGGTATCCGTTGGGTTTGGGGGTAGAAATATAGTCCTTAAACCGGTTGGGCAACGGGTGATACATATCATGAATCACACCCAGCGCATTGTAGCATTCTGCCACCGTGTCAAGAATAACACGCACCGCATATACATCGTAGATTTCCTCAAAATCCCGATTCTGCATATAAGTCTTGCGATAGATGCCGTAAACGCTTTTCACCCGGCTTTTCATGGTGGCATTGGGCATGCCATTTTCCGCCAGACGTTCCCGAATCACCTCTGCAATGTTTTCCACAAACTCCTTGCCGCCATGCTCCCGCAAAAGTTCGTGGATTTTCTCGTATCCAATGGGGTCAAGGTAGCGCAGACTCCGGTCTTCCAGTTCTTCCTTAATATTGCTAATGCCAAGACGGTGGGCAATGGGGGCATATACCTCCATAGTTTCCAGCGCTTTGTCCCGCCGTTTTTGTTCCGGCCAGGCATCCCCAGTTCGCATGTTGTGCAACCGGTCGCACAGCTTGATAATCATCACCCGCACATCCTGGCTCATGGCCATGAGCATCTTGCGCAGGTTTTCCGACTGCTGTTCTTCCACCGAGGAAAAAACAATCTTGGTCAGCTTTGTTACGCCATCCACCATGTGGGCCACTTCACTGCCAAACTCGGACTGAATCTGTTCCAGTGTAACAGCGGTATCTTCCACCACATCGTGCATCAAGGCCGCCGCCACACTTTCTGTATCCATGCCCAGTTCCACCAGCAACATGGCCACATGGATGGGGTGGCAGATGTACGGCTCACCGGAACGGCGGCGCTGGCCTTCGTGGGCTTGCGCCCCCACTGCATAGGCTTTGTCCAGCATGGCCATATCGTAGCTTCGGCCGCTATCTATAATCATCTGTATCAGGTCTTGGTATGTGACATAATTCGACATGAATTATCCCTCCAGTCGTTTCAATATAGGCGCAGAAAACAAATCTTTTTTCTCACTTACTGCCACGGGAGCATATTTCACAGCCTGTCCATCTTCAAACCGTTCCACTAGACCCAGCTGAAGCAAGGCTTCCAGTCCCACCAGAACTCGTCCTGCGTGTTCCCAGCCCAGCTTTGCAAAAACTGGCTGTAAATCCCCAGCCCACACATTGCCGTCCTGAATCATACGATACAGGGCCACAATCTGGCTTCGTTGGGGGGTCAGCAGCTGTCGCTGTTTGTCGTTGAGCTTAGCTCCTTGGCAGAATGCCTGGAACAAAGCTGCCTGCTTTACCACATGGTCCGGCTGTCCTGTGGGGCGAATCTCCTTAATCCGTGCGCTCAGCTGGGTGCCTGCTTTGCCCTCGTACACCGAAAGGCTGAGTGCCACATCCACCCGGTCGCCCACCTGATAAGGTAACTGTGCCACCGAGGTGCCAAAATACACGCCATACAAGGTACTTGCCCCCTGGTGCAGACGCACACGGCAGTGACGTCCGTCTCCCACCGGGTAAACACCCTCAATCAGCGCATCCTGAAGCAGGAACAAGGGGGCAGGGTTGCCGTTTCCACAAGGAGCCAGGTAGTCCAGCCCCTCCACGTCCTCCACGCTGAGCCGATCCAACTGCACCGCCACGTCCATTTCCAGGGGTGGCATTTCCAGCATAGGGTACTCCCGTGCCGTAAATTCGTTGATGGTTTGGCGCAGTGCCTCCAGATTGGCCTGCTCCACCGACAAACCTGCCGCCATGGCATGGCCGCCATACCGAATTAGGATATCTTTGCAAGCAGACAGAGCTTTGTGCAAGTCAAATCCGGGAATACTCCGCCCAGAGCCTTTGCCCTCTCCATTTTGCAGTGAAATCACCAAAACCGGCTTGCCGTACCGTTCCACCAATCGACTTGCCACAATGCCAATCACACCGGGGTGAAAGCCTTCGCCCCACACCACAATGACCCGGTCATTCCGGCATTGGGGATTTTGGGCCAGCTGCGCCTCTGCCTGGGCCATAATGTCCTGTTCCGCCTGTTGACGTGCCAGGTTGTAGTCCACCAGTTGTTGGCTGAGCTGTTCCGCTCTCTCGTAGTCTTCACACAATAAAAGCTGTAAAGCGGTTACAGCAGAGTCCATCCGTCCCGCTGCATTCAGCCGGGGCGCAATGGCAAAGCCAATGTTTTCGCTGGTGATGGGACGCTCGCCAAGGCCACTGGCCTCCAGCAGAGCCAAAAGTCCCGGACGCTCGCTGTTTTGCAACACCTGCAAGCCATGTTTTACAATGGTGCGGTTTTCCCCGGTTAGGAGCATCACGTCCGCTACTGTTCCGATGGCCGCTAAATCCCCACAGAATTCCAGCAGGTCCTCCGGCGCACAGCCATCCAGCGCCGCACACAGCTTGAAGGCCACCCCTGCACCACACAAGGTCTTGCAAGGGCTTTCATCATCCTTACGGGCGGGGTCAATCACCGCATAAGCATCCGGCAGCTCCTCCGCCGGGAGATGGTGATCCGTGATAATCAGGTCAACGCCAAGCTCTTTGGCCCGCTTTGCTTCTGCCAAAGCGGCAATGCCATTATCCACCGTGATAATCAGCTTGTACCCCTTTTCCGCCAGTTGTTCCACAATGCCCATGGACAGGCCGTAGCCGTCCCCTTCCCGGTTGGGTAGCTTGCATCGCACGTTCGCTCCCATTCCCCGCAGGTGGGAATACAACAGGGCGGTTGCAGTTACTCCGTCCACGTCATAGTCCCCAAAAATCACCATGGGTTCCCCGCTGTCAATGGCGGATAGGATACGCTCCACCGCTTTGTCCATATCCTTTAACAAAAACGGGTCGGACAGGGGGGCATCCTCGGACAAAAAGGCCATTGCTTCCTGGGGCGACTGAATCCCTCGGCTTACCAAGACCCGTGCCAGCAACATGGGCGCTCCAATGGAGGCCGCCAGTTTGGCAGCAGCAGCTTCATCCGATTTTTTCACTTGCCAGGCACGATAGGTCATGGTTGTTCATTCTCCTTAATGGTTTTTATAACTTCAATGTATCATTGCCGGAATAACCGTCCTGATGCAGCAAGGTTTCCAGCACCGAGGATTCCGTGGAAACATCCAGTGCCATGTCACTGAGCAGTTGATTGGGCACAGCTTCCAGTGCCAGGTTAATTTTACCCAGCGCATCCAAAATATCCCTTCTGGTTTTCTCGGCAATTTCGCCATTTTGGCGGCGAATTTGACAGTATGTGTGGATAAATTTTTGCACCGTGGGGATGTAATAGCTGTCAAAACGGTCCAGCTTCTCCCAGCTTTCCGGATGTATCTTTACCCACTCTAGCACAGGCTGTAATAACACATACATACGCTCAATCTGGTTGCAAAATTCCGGGTCTTGTTGTGCCATTCCCCGGTATTCCTGCAACTGTTCCAAAAACTCCTCTGCCCGCTTGCTCTTTTCCTGATAGCGGCGCAGTTGTTCATCCTCATATTCGGCTTGGGCGGTGTTCTCAGGTTCCTCCCACTGGGCCTCCTGCCACTGCTGTTCCGGCTGGTCGGCAGTTTGGGGCAATGGCTCCAGCACCGGCTCAGGCGGCAGTTCAGGGAACACCACTACCTCTCCCCGTTTCAGGCATTTTTCAAAGGAATCATGGTCCTTGTAGAGCATTCCATTGTTTGCATGGTAATAGCAATCTCCTAAAAGACCTCGCTGGGTAAAGCAAATTAAGTCCTGTACCACCTGTTCCGCAGGCATACCCAATTTTTCCGCTATCTGCCATACCGAGCAGCCCTTTTTCTGGGCCAATTTCTGATAGTTTTGGATGCGGTTTCGTTCGTCTTCGCTGGGGGCCATACCCCAGTGCATCCATATATAAAGGCCCAAATAGAGAGCAGGCACAACCCACCACAATTCTCTAAAGAATATGGCACAAGCCACGGCAATGCCCGCACCTTCCGCCCGCATAAAGCGACGAAACCGCCCCTCTCTGCGGTTTTTAGCCACCAGCTTTTCATCCAAAGGGGCGCACCGGGGCGGTGCCAGGAGAGGGGTGTCCGACGCATTCTGGTTACTCTCTAAGGTATTTTTCAACCACTGGGTGGAACCATCAATCACCTTGTTCAGCTGTTTGCCCAGATTTTGCGCAGAGTTGCGAACCGACTCGCCACTTGCGATGCCCAGTTCTTCTGCCAGGTTGCCTGCTAAATCCGTGACGGTGTCCATCACGTCCTTCCAGCCATCCTGCTGACCAAAAGAAGCATCCCCATTGTAAGGGCGCTGTGCCCCTTGGGACTGCCGATTCTCATCCGGTTCTCCATACGGCTGATTGTCTTTGCCGGAATGAACTGCCATATCCTTACCCTCTCTCTATTTTTATATCTAAATCTTTTTAGGATTCGCTGGGCAGATTGCGTTCCATCAATGCCTTAGCACAGCGCAATCCGTCCACGGCGGCACTCATGATGCCTCCTGCATAGCCAGCACCCTCGCCGCAGGGATACAGTCCCGGCAGAGCTTGGCATTGCAAATCCTCCCCTCGAACCAGCCGAACTGGGCTGGATGTGCGGGTTTCAAGTCCGGTCAAAACCGCATCTGGTGCGGTGTATCCTTTCAGCTTACGCTCAAAGGCACGCAGACCCACTCGCAGTGTATCCGAAAGCTCCTGGGGGAGCAAACTGCCCAAATCCGCCGCCTGAACTCCTCGGTCGTAGGTGGGCTGTACCCGCTTCAAATCCAGCTTAGCACTGCCCTCCAAAAAGCTTCCCATCGTCTGGGCAGGGGCTTGATAATCTCCGCCACCTGCAAGATAAGCGGCCCGCTCCAGCTCCCGCTGGAAGGCGATGGCTTTGCGGGGGTCGCCGGAAAAATCACGGCCGTCCACACCTACAACGACTGCCGCATTGGCGTTGGCGCCGTCTCGTGCATGGTAACTCATGCCATTGGTCAGGGTGCGGCCCTCCTCGCTGGCAGAAGCCACCACATGACCACCGGGACACATACAAAAGGTATAAACACAGCGTTCTCCCACATGGTGGCTAAGCTGATACTCACCCCTGGGCAGGGCGGGATGACCTGCGGCCTGGTGATATAGGCTTTTTTCAATTTCACTTTGCAGATGCTCTGCCCGGAAGCCCACCGAAAAGGGCTTACATTCCATGGAAAGACCGTCGTCCATTAACTGCAAAAAGGTATCTCGTGCCGAATGTCCCACCGCCAAAATCAGCGCATCACAGGAAAAATCTCCCCGGTTTGTCTTAACCCCCACAAGGCGACCATTGCGCTGGACAAGGCCGGTAAGCTGGGTGTTAAAGTGTACCGTTGCGCCCAGCTGCTCTGCCTCCTTGCGGATGGACAGAATAATTCCTCGGAGCAAATCTGTACCTACATGGGGCTTTTGCTTATAGCCAATTTCCGCCGGGGCCCCATGCTCCAGCAAGGTCTGGGTTACAAAACCGCACAATTCATCGTTGATGCGGGTGGTAAGCTTTCCGTCGGAAAAGGTACCTGCGCCACCCTCACCAAACTGGATGTTGGCCTGGGGGTTCAACTGTCCTGTGGCGGAAAAATGCTCCACCGCCGCTACACGTTCCGGCAGGGCAGGCCCACGTTCCAGCACAATGGGTCTGTACCCTTGACGGGCCAGTGCCAGTGCTGCAAACAAACCCGCCGGGCCAAGTCCACATACAACAGGCCGGTGTGCCAGAGCAGAACCGCCCAGTTTTGGGGCAAATTCCACTGGCTGAGCAATAGCAATGCAGGGCGCAGAGCCAGCCAAAGCCAGCTCTGCACCCTCATTTTTCAACCGCACTGCAACTGTATAAACCAGCACCGGCTTGCCATGTCTTGCATCTACAGACAGTTTTGCCACGTGAGCCGCTGCAATTTCACTGTGGGGAACACGCAGTTGCTTACGTGCCATCTCCACCGCTTGTTGTTCCGGGTGCTTCACCCGGAAATCCACTCGAATTCCTCGAACTAATAACATAAATATTTATCTTAACTCCCAGATTTTACTGTGATGGAACACTCCACCGAATAGTTGCCCTGTGTGAACACCTGATTGGAGGACGGAACCGAGATACGCACCGATAGATTTTCTGTGCCGCTGGCAATCTGACTTTGGCTCAAATCCACGGTTGCCACCACGCTGTCCGGGCTTAGTTCGTCCAGCACCTCTTTGGGGCCAACCAGACGCACGTTGGAAATCCGCTTATCTTCCACCTTTACATCATAGTTAGCAGGTACATTGATTGTACGGATGTTGCTTACATTGATGGTGCGGGTGGTCAGGTTGCTACTGTCAAAGCTGAGGGTAATGGTGGCAAGGTTGGTCTTGCTCTCCACTCCCTTGGGCAGGTTGACAGTCAGGCTATAAGTCTGATTCTCCTGATAGGTGGTCAAATCAAAGTCACTTACTGCCAGCTCGGTCAGGTTCGCCAAGGTTTCCGGCGTTCCGCTGACCAGCATTGTCTCCTGCGAAAGGGTATACTTCAGGCTGTTTACATCAAAGCCTTCCGGCACATTGATAAAGTTGACCCGCAGGGGCAGTTCCTTGGTTTGATACACACTCAAGGTCACTTCCGCCAAGGTGTTATCCAGCGTGGTATACTCCAGTTCCAGGGGGTTGCCCTGTGCATCCACTGCTACCAGCTCCACCGTTTTCAGCTTGGTTTCGGACAGATTTTCAAGGTCAGCACTTGGCTCGATGCGGGCTTGGATGGCCTTGATTTTTTCCACCTCACTGGCAGGGCCACGCACACTCACCGAAGCGGGCGAAGCCACCGTACTTTGCAGTACATACCCTTCGGCCACGGTGATATTTTGCGTTTGCACTTCCACCTTAAAGTCAGCCTGTTTTACCTCGTCAAAAACCACCGTGACCCGCTCCGGGTTTACCACCGTGGCAGTCAGGTTCAGGTTGCTGTTCACCACCCGCACCCGGAGAGCCAAATCAGTCTGTCCCGCACCCGTCACCATGGAATAATCCGGATAGACCTGAAAATCCTCCGGTCGTGCCTTAGCCACTTGGTATCCGTCACCGCTCAAGCGAAGGGTTACTTTCGCCTGAGGGTTGTTCACAATGTCCAATTGCTGGTTGATGTACACCGAGGAATTATAGCTGAAATCCACCGGAACACCGCTGAGAAGCTGGGTGGAGTTGGGGTCAATAAACATGGTCACAACCATCCACAAAATCACAGCAATCAACACCGATAAAGGAATGGTAACTCTGCGGTCGTCCAGCAGATTTTTGGATTGTTTATTTTCCATTTTTCTTCCTCCAGAAGGATTTCTTTTGGGGCTTCACTTCCTCGGAAGGCACCAGTTCTTCCTGCAACAGGTCAAACAGCATCTGCCGATCCAGTCGCCGGAACAAAACCCCGTTTTTTGCCATCGAGATAATGCCGGTTTCCTCGCTTACCACCACAACCACTGCGTCGGAGTTTTCGCTCATGCCCAGTGCCGCCCGGTGGCGCGTTCCCATATCCTTACCGATTTCCAGATTGTCGGACAGGGGCAGCACGCATCCAGCCGCCGCCAGTTGACCATCCCGTACCACCACAGCACCGTCATGCAAGGGGGTTCCTTCGTAAAAAATGGTGCCCAGCATTTCCCGGTTCACATCCCCATTCAAAGGGGTTCCCGTGCGAATCACCTCGGACAGGTTGGTATTCCGCTCCAGCACAATCAACGCCCCGGTGTGGGAGTCAGAAAGCTGTTCCGCCGCATCACAGATGGCAAGGCAGGCATTCTGCCACACCTTTCTCAGGCCACTATCCATCTTGCGGGAGCGGACAAACCAGGACATCCATCGGTCGGTTCGTCCAATCTGCTCCAGTGCCCGGCGCAGTTCCGGCTGAAACAAAATCACCAAGGCTAAAAAACCCACCTGCAACAGGTTGCCCATAATCCACGCCACGGTACGCAAATCCAAAAGCATGGCAAAGGCATACACCAGAACCAACACAATGGCGCCCTTTGCCAGCTGTCCCGCACGGCTTTCCCGGGCGAAACTGAACAGCTTGTACACCGCCAAGGCGACAATTAAAATATCCAATACATTCAGCGGCTGCTGCCAGATGGTGGTTAGGTTGCTGACCACCTTGTCCACCAAGCTCCACAAGCCATTATCCAGACCCGTTGTCACACTAAGTCCTCCTTATATTTTGCTAAAGAGGAAAACATCCACGCTTTCCCTCTTTCCTGTGTTAAAACATCTTACCTTAGTATAACATATCCCTACTTCTTTGCAAAGCGGTTAGCGCTGTACCAGAGCCACTGCATGCACCGCAATGCCCTGTCCTGCTCCGGTGAAGCCAAGCCGTTCCTCGGTGGTGGCTTTCACGCTCACCTGGTCCAGTTCAATGCCCAGTGCATCCGCCAGGTTTTGCCGCATCTGGGGAATATGAGGTGCAAGCTTTGGCGCCTGGCACAAAATTGTGGCATCCACGTTGCCAATCTTCCACTGTTTTTCTGCCAGCAATGCCGCCACATGACAGGTCAACTGCAAGCTGTCCGCTCCTTTATAAGCTGGGTCGGTGTCAGGGAAATGCTTGCCAATGTCACCCAAGGCCACAGCCCCCAGAAGTGCATCCATCACCGCATGGGCCAGCACGTCGGCATCTGAATGGCCTTTGAGTCCTTTTTCAAAGGGGATTTCCACACCGCCCAAAATCAGCTTGCGCTCCTCCACCAGCTGATGTACATCATAGCCATGACCGATTCGCATTTCTGCACGCTCCTTTTGGGTTAAATCTTCCGGGGTGGTAATTTTCAGGTTGGTGTATTCGCCTTCGGTGAGCATCACAGGCAGTCCTGCCGCCTCGTACAACTGGCAGTCATCCGTTAACTGTCGGGTATCCTGCTGTTCTGCCAATTCCAGATAGGTCAGACGGGCAAAACATTGAGGGGTCTGCACCGCATACAAGGTGGAACGGTCGGGGGTTGCCACCACCCGTCCATCCTCTGCCTGCTTGATGGTGTCCTTCACCGGAACCGCCGGGGCGGCAGCTCCATGAACAAAGGCGGCCTGCATTGTTTTTTCAATCAATGCCCCACTGACAAAAGGCCGTGCTCCATCGTGAATGGCAACCCACTGTCCGCTGGCGGCTTTTACACCATTGTAAACACTTTCAGCACGCACCGAGCCACCCTGTACCAGCTTCACGGGTTTTTTACAGGTTTCTGCCACCTGCTGGGCAAGGGCCGGATTTTTACCAGTTACAATCACGATTTCATCCACAATGGGGCTTTGTTCAAAGGCGTGGACGCTGGTTTCCAGCACACTGCGTCCATCCGGCAGACGGAAGGATAGCTTGTCAAAGCCCATCCGGCTGGAACTGCCAGCAGCCACAATCACGGCTGTCACGGTTTGTTTCATATTGGATTTTCTCCTCTTTATAAACACTCTATCTTGTGGCGGATGAACCGCCTTTATTTGGGTTTGATTCTTTGTGCTCTATTATAACGTAATTTTGAGGAAAAATCCACAATGAATCCCACTCTGGGCATATAAATTTCACGCAAAATACCCCCGATGCCCAAAACAACGGGCATCGAGGGTTGCGGGCCTATGTACGGCTTATTATCTGGGCAAAATGACAGATTTACTGCATCTGATGCTGTTTTTTATCCAGCCGCATCCGGTCGCTGATCATGGCCACAAACTCACTGTTGGTGGGTTTTCCTCTCAGGTTGTGGATGGTGTACCCAAAATAGCTGTTCAGGGTATCCACATCGCCCCGGTCCCAAGCCACCTCAATGGCATGGCGGATGGCCCGTTCCACCCGGCTGGCGGTGGTGCCATTTTGCTGTGCAATTTCCGGATACAGCCGCTTTGTAACCGCATTGATGTATTCGTGGTCGCTGATGGTCAACAGGATAGCATCCCGCAAAAATTGATAGCCCTTGATGTGAGCCGGCACACCGATTTGGTGCAAGATGTTGGTCACCTGTACCTCGTCGTTGCTTGTGCCCAGGAGGCGCTGTTCCTGTCTGCGGTCCACACTGCGCACAACCCGGTTCACCAGCGTCTGGGGCTCAAAGGGTTTTACATAGTAAAAGCAGAACCCGCTTTCCAACAATTCCCGTTCCATCTGTTCGCTTTGGCTGGTGCCCGCCGCAAAGAACATGGTGGAGGTTCCCATGGGCTGGTAGCGCTGTTTTACCTCAATGGCATCCAGCCCGGACAGGAACACATCCATCAGAACCGCCTGGGGTCGATGCCGTACCAGGGCCTCCAGTACGGCTTGTCCATCCCGAGGGCAGACAATGACTTCTACCGCTTTTTCTCGAAATGCCTGCACGCATTTCTCGGTGGCTTTCTCGCCCATATCGGTCATGACAAATTTAATCGACTCCATTTTTTATTTCCTCCTCTAAATCCAGGTATTTGAATTTCCCTCATCAGGATCCGTTGTGGTTTGAATTATACCAGATATTTCCAGAGAATGCAATACTTTTATTCCAGTATTTTCCAGAAGTTTATTTCTTCCCCCTATTCCTCATTCCTAGTTTTGGCTGGATGCGGCATAGTCTGCGGTGCTTAGCATATGCTCAGCAAAAATCCCATATCCTCGGGTTGGGTCGTTCACCAATACATGGGTTACCGCCCCCACCCAGCGGCCGTCCTGAATCACCGGACTGCCGCTCATGCCTTGCACAATGCCCCCTGTGGCGCTGAGCAATCGCTGGTCTGTAATACGAATGACCATGTTCCGGTTGGGGTCTTCTTCGCTGAGGGACACCCGTTCAATCACCGCCTGATACATCTGGGGCGTTTCCCCCTGAATGGTGGTTAAGATAAGGGCTTCCCCTTTATGCACCTGCTGTGCATTGGACACCGGGTAATCCTGCCCATCTGCCACAGCATAATAGCGGCCATATACACCGCTTGCCCCATTGCTTAGAATGTTGCCCAAGGACAGTGCGCCGCTGAACTGCCCTTTCAACTCTCCCGGTGTACCAGCTGTACCCAGTACCACTCCGGTTATGGTAACAGGAGAAATCTCCCCGGTGCGCAGGGCGATGCTCTCCCCCGTGTCTGCATCGCTGATGGCATGCCCCAGCCCGCCATACATCCCGGTGCTGTTATCCACAAAGGTTAAGGTGCCAATGCCTGCCGAGGAATCCCGCACCCACATTCCTGCCAGCCACCGCTTGCTTTGGTGGTCTTGCAGTGGGCTCAAGATGGTGTGTTTGATTTGCCCATCCCGGTGATATGTTACCTCCACCGGTTGGCCCTGGCTGGACTGAATCACCTTTGCCACGTCCTCGTTTGTGCTGGTCTCAACCCCATTTAAAGCTAAAATTCGGTCGCCCAGCTTTAATCCTGCGGCTTTTGCTGGGTTTGCACTTCCCACAAGCTGGGAAACATCCGTAAAGCCCACCACCATGGCCCCCTCTGAAAACATCTTGATGCCAAAAGGTGTACCGCAAATCGTTACGGTGCGCTCCTGCACCACCATGGCCCGCACGGTTTTCACTGGAATAATGCCTAAAATGGAAAGTGTTACATTATAACTGGAACCAGATTCTGCCCGACTTGTCTCCTGCACTCCAGATGCACGCAGTGGCACAAGCCAGGGAAGCTGTGCCAGTTGTAAGGTTTGCCCTTGGGATACAGAAAAGGTATCCGGCAGGGAGTTGCTCAGCCCCATCAGACCTGCCCCCATCAAGGTGACCATACCAAGACCCGTAGCCAGCCATCGTTTCACACAACGTTTCATCTGTCAGTTTCAACCCCTTTTCCCTTTCTCCGGGACACATTTGGGACTAGTATATCCAATTCCTTGCAAGATAACCGCTTACGACTTGACAAACAAAGCTTTCTTTGGTATTATAGAACGGTCATGCGGATATGGCGGAATTGGCAGACGCGCTGGTTTTAGGGTCCAGTGTCACCGACGTGCAGGTTCAAGTCCTGTTATCCGCACCAGCTGAAAGCGCCTCCAATC
>JAHLFP010000022.1 GCA_018883715.1 Candidatus Allofournierella pullistercoris
GCCTGTTCGTATGAGCAAGCGAACCGGCAAGGCCATCACCCTCACCGACCTGCTGGACGAGGTACCCATCGATTCCGCACGTTTCTTCTTCAACATGCGGGAAGCTGGCAGCCAGATGGACTTTGACCTGGATTTGGCCGTGAAGCAGGACAGCGACAACCCTGTATACTATGTGCAGTACGCCCATGCCCGTATCTGCTCCATCCTGAAAAAGCTGGACAGCGAAGGCATCCAGTACCAGGGTGTGGAATCCCTGGCAAACCACCAGTTTGACCAGCAGGCAGAGCTGGACCTGATTCGTGCCATCAGTGCCTTCCCCGCCGAGATTGTCACCAGTGCCAAGCACTATGACCCTGCCCGGATTACCCGTTACGTCATCGACCTGGCAGGTGCATTCCACAAGTTCTATAACCAGTGCCGCATCAAGGAAGCCGAGCCCAACGTTCGTCAGGCTCGTATTGCCCTGTGTCTGGCAACCAAGCAGATTATCGCAAACGTGCTGACCATGTTTAAGGTTACTGTACCCGAAAGCATGTAATCCCCTGTGAAAATCCCCCGCCATCCCCAACGGTTGGCGCAAAAAAGAACCCTCTGGGCCTTGTCCTTTCCACAAGCCCCCAGAGGGTTCACTTTTTATAATTCAGGTACACCCACCTGCAACCAACATTCCGCAATGGAATCATACCAATCCGGATTGCGGGTGTGGTCGTTTGCGTTTCCTTTTGGCATGAATCCAATCCGGGAAGAGTTTTGCTGTTACAGTCTGGTTAAAAAAATCATTATCACTTTTATTATACTCCCTTTTTGGGGCTAAAACAATGGAACTTTTCCACAAAGACACAACAAAAAGTATATGCACTTTGCGAATATACAAATCGCTATATCAGAGCTATAATATAATCGTACCAAGGGATAGAACCTAAGGTACAGAAACTCCGACTTTTCGGAAAGGATGAAAAGAAAAATAGAATCTTCTCCATTTTGTGAGAACCATCTGTTTTTCCCGCACTTTAACTTAAGGTTAAAGGATGGCATCCGGTATACTGAAAAGTAAATCAAATCGGAGGTAGGAAAGGAGCGCAGACCCATGTACGAAGAACCTGGACAGCTTGATGCCCACTGGAAGCGTGGGGACTGCCACTGAATGTTCCAAACATCCACTTTTACACAGGCAAGATGGAAACTTGCACTCACCTTTTGCGGCGGGTAGCATACCGAACAAAAAGCATTGGGATTTGGAACGTACGGTTGACAGTTCTCACCTTCCCATCGGGCATTTTGCTGGCACAAAACACAGCCGATGAATGTTTGCAACCGACAAGCATTCTTTTCACAGTTCCTGAAAACCCGAACGTTTTGGTAAAGGCGCAAGACAGTGCGCCACTGTACCCGGAATACCTGGTACAGATGCTCCCTCTGCATCGATTATTTTGTTTCTCCTTATGTACTAATATTTTACTGAGAGAATTGCGCCAATCCGGAAAACCGCAGTGTGTAACAGCACTGCGGTTTTCTGTTTCTCTGCCCTTTCAGACAAGCGGCCTATAACCCCTACTTTTTTTGCAGGTTTTTAGTCTTTAAGGCACTTTTTTGGCTATACCCCTTTCTCTTATCCCCTTTCTAATGTTATAATAAAAGCAATGTACCATTGGCCAACCTGACAAAAAAATGTGTTTCAGGTCGTACAAGGAATTTTGCGGCGGTGTTCCATTCGCACCCGCCCACAAGAAAGGAAGCAAAACCATGAGCCAAAAGAAACCTTTTTATATTACCACTCCCATTTATTACCCCAGCGACAAGCTGCACATTGGTCACAGCTATACCACCGTGGCCTGCGATGCACTGGCCCGCTTTAAGCGGATGCAGGGACGGGAGGTTCTTCTGCTGACCGGCACCGACGAGCACGGCCAGAAAATTCAGGACAAAGCCGCCTCCAAGGGTGTAACCCCCAAGGAGTATGTGGATGAAATCGTGGAGGGCAAAGGCGGCGTTAAGGACCTGTGGAAGCTGATGAACATCAGCTATGACCGGTTCATCCGCACCACCGATGAATACCATGTAAAAGCCTGCCAGCGGATTTTTGAAACCCTGTACAACAAGGGCGACATTTACAAGAGCGTCTACAAGGGCCACTACTGCAAACCCTGTGAGACTTTCTGGACCGAAAGCCAGTTGAAAGAGGGCTGTTGCCCCGACTGTGGCGGAGCCGTGTATGAGGCAGAGGAGGAAGCATACTTCTTCAAAACCAGCAAGTACGCTGACCGTCTGCTGGCTCTGTACGAGGAAAACCCCCAGTTTATCCAGCCGGAAAGCCGCAAAAACGAGATGATTTCCTTCATCAAACAGGGCTTGCAGGACACCTGCGTATCCCGTACCACCGTTCCCTGGGGCATTCCTGTGCCCTTTGACCCCAAGCATACCATGTACGTTTGGGTGGATGCTCTGAGCAACTACATCACCGCTCTGGGCTATGAAAACGATGCCTACAACGACTACGACACCTTCTGGCCTGCCGACATCCACATGGTGGGCAAGGAGATTCTCCGTTTCCACACCATTCTGTGGCCCGCCATGCTGATGGCTATGGAACAGCCCCTGCCCCACCGGGTATTCGGTCACGGCTGGCTGCTGTTGGACGGCGGTAAGATGAGCAAGTCCAAGGGCAACGTGGTGGACCCGCTGATTCTCTGCCAGCGGTACAGCGTGGATGCCATCCGTTACTTCCTGCTGCGGGAAATCCCCTTTGGCAACGATGGTAACTTCTCCAACGAGGCCTTGATTAACCGCATCAACTCTGACCTTGCCAACGACCTGGGCAACCTGCTGAGCCGTACCGTGGCCATGGTGGAAAAATACTTCGGCGGCAGTCTGACCAACCAGTACGCTGGCGGCGCTTTTGATGCCGAGCTGGAAGAGGTTCTGGGTGCAATGCCCGGCCGTGTGACCGCCTGCATGGATGATTTGCTGATTCCCCAGGCTTTGCAGGAGATTTTCAAATCCATCCAGCGTGCCAACAAGTACATTGACGAGACTGCCCCCTGGGCACTGGCAAAGGACGAAGCCAACCGGGAGCGTCTGGCCGGAGTACTGTACCACCTGTGTGAATCCCTGCGTCTGGCTGCCTGCATGCTAACCCCCTTCCTGCCCGAAACTGCCAAGAAGATGGCTCAGCAGCTGGGTCTGGCTGAGGAGGAAATCACCTTTGAGCAGCTTTCCTTCGGTGCACGCAGCCAGTACACCGTTCACAAGGGCGAGGCACTGTTCCCCCGCATTGATGCCGCCAAGGAGCTGGAAGAGCTGGTAGCAGCACAGGCCGCAATGAAACAGCAGGCCGCCCCTGCTCCCGAAGCCAAGCCCGCCGAGACCACCGGCGCACCGCTGGAGCATCTGCCGGAAATTGCCTTTGACGATTTCTGCAAGGTGGAGATGCGTGTTGCCAAGGTGCTGGGCTGTGAAACCATTCCGGAAAGCAAAAAACTGCTGAAACTGACCCTGTTTGATGGCGAGCGGGAGCGCACCATCATGTCCGGCATTGCAAAATGGTACAAGCCGGAGGATTTGATTGGTCGCCATGTGGGCATTGTTGCCAACCTGGCCGCCCGTCCCATGCTGAAAGGCAAGTACATCAGCGAGGGCATGGTCATGGCGGCAGACCTGCCGGACGGTGGTGCTTCGGTGATGTTCTTCCCCCAGGAGGTTGCACCGGGCAGTGCAATTCACTGATATGAACAACACTTCTTTAATTTTTGACAGCCACGCTCACTACACCAGTCCCCAGTTTGCAGAGGATTTGCCCCAGCTTTTGGACAGTCTGCCCCAGCAAGGGGTGGACGGTGTGGTGGAATGTAGTGTGGATTTCGCTTCCAGCAAGGCCAGCATCGACTTGGCCGAGCGATGGGATTACATCTATGCGGCAGTGGGCATCCATCCCGAATGTCTGATTGACCCGGAAAGCTCCACCACCAAGCAGTTTGCAGGAGACTGGCAGGCAGAACTGGATGCCATCGCCCAGCTTCTGGACCACCCCAAGGTGGTGGCCGTGGGAGAATGCGGCCTTGACTATCACTGGCCTGTTCCCAAAGAGGCACAGCTTGCCATGTTTGAAGCCCATCTGAAACTGGCGGTGGAGCGGGATATACCCATCATTGTCCACGACCGCAAGGCTCATGCAGATGTCTACGAACTCCTGCGCCGCTACCAGCCAAAAGGAGTGGTACACTGCTTCTCTGGCAGTGCGGAAGATGCGGTTCAGCTGGCAAAGCAGGGCATGTACCTTGGCTTTGGCGGCGCTGTCACCTTCCAGGGGGCAAAGCGTGCCGTTAAGGCAGTCTGCGCTGTGCCGCTGGAATACCTGGTGCTGGAAACCGACTGCCCCTATATGGCTCCTGTTCCCTGCCGGGGACAGCGGTGTGATTCCAGCCTGATTGCCCACACCGCCCAGTTCATCGCCCAGCAACGAGGCATGGACTCAGAGGAACTGCTGAAGATTACCAACCAAAATGCACGGCGGCTTTTTGGCCTGCCTGCTCTTTCCCTGTAATTTCCCGAAAGGGTTTTATCGTTTTATTTTAAGGAGGATTCATCCATGAAAGCTCGCATTCCCAAACATCGTGAATTTATCATCGCCTTCCCCGAAGATATGGCTCAGTCCCGTCAGGACGAAGCCTGGGACAAGCTGAACCAGATTGTGGAGGACTACAAAAAAGAAGGCAAGAGTGTGTACACTCCCACCTTCATCGAGGATTGCCAGGCCAAGGTGGACGCACTGAAAGCTGAATACGGCTTCGACTACACCATCGAACTGCGCTGATTTTCTTAAAAACAACCCCCAGCCACCGGAATACTCCAGTTGGCTGGGGGTTTTCTGTTGTCAGGCGGGGAATCCCTTGATTTGGCCTTACCTGATGCTGTTCCACTCCTGCAACTGCCTGAGGATTTTATCCGCCAGTTCATGGTGTTTCATCTGGTATGTGTGCCCTGTTCCTTCAATAAAAATCAGCTTATTTTCCTTTGCTGTGGGAAGATGCGCATTCAGGTTGCGAAGAAATTCTGACGGGTCACCATCGGTAAAATTATCGTAAGTCCCTACCAGGAGCGCACCACTATGAGAAATCTTTTCAGCTTGTGAAAAATCGCCGTCCCTTGCTGTATGCACATTTGTATAGAAAAACCTTTCATTCCAGGAACCAATCACCTCTTCCTTGCCGGTGTTCACATTCAGGTTTTTTATTCTGTCAAATGCGTTGTTCGTCTGGGCATAGATAAAGTCCATGCCCGCCCCGTTCAAGCTATCCCCAATGTTATAGTAAAAGGGGTTGGAATAAAAATTCCCATGAATGCCTGTGATTGCAATTATAACTGTATCTGCTTTTCTCGCTTGCTCCTGCTTGAAAAGAACCCCATTGAGCACCACCCCTCTTTTGGTTGGTAGGTTAAGCCGAATCATCATGTGTGTTCTCTCCCTCTGAAAATACATCTGTGGGCTGGCGAGGAATAACAACCATTACAGGAAATACACCTTGATACCACATCCGTACATTCCTTCATACGGTTGGGCAGGTCCGGTTCTCTCAGCAGCGGACGGGACAGGCACAGTAGCTCAATGCGAGAGCCGGAAAGAACCTCTTCCATTGCCTGCACACTGCGAAAACCGCCCACTACCATAACCGCCGCATCTATGAACTGGGATATCACAAGTAGAATCTCGTCTTGGGTCATAAAATCCGGCTCTACCTGGACATATTCCCCCTTTACCTCTCTATAATATGCGCCCAGTGCAAGCTGGGGCATCACCGCAACCATGCTGACCAAGTGCTTGCGAGAACTGGAACGGGATGAACTTATCAGTCGCAAGCAGTATAGCACCATACCGCCCACCGTGGAATATTCCCTCACCCAGCGTGGAAAAACCCTGATTCCCGCATTGGAGTCGGTGTATCAATGGGCAGACGAGCAGATGCACAAAGGCTAACCCCGTTGTAAGCCCATGAAACGTACGGGACAGTTTCAACCCCGCCTTTGGAAGGGATGTCCCTATTATAAAAAAAGAATGGCTGTGACACATTGCAATTCCAATGTGCTCAGCCATTCTTTTTATTTGATTGAAATTTGTATTTTGGGGCAGGATTTATACCTCACCGCCAGCAAAAACCCATGGTTTTATGCCGCATCTATATCCGTCGCCACCTCGCTGGTGCTGTTCAGCAAATCGCTCTGTTCCAGCGACTCAGGTTGTGCTTCCGGGGTGGGGCTGGGGGTAGCCTGGGGATTTTCTACCTTTTTGCTGCTGGTTTCCAGTGCCACCAGATAGTACTCCTTACCCTGCTTTTCAAAGATGTAATCCATGTACTTCACCGGGTCGGTGGGGGCGGTTACACTGTAATCGCCGGTAAGCGCGGCGGTTGGCAGATATCCCACGGTAACACGCAGTTTGCCATCCCGCCGGGTCAGTTCCTCCACACGGGGGTTGTACAGACCCACCTGTCCGGTTACCGGAATCAGGTAGCCCTGATATTCCTCGGAATAGATATAGTTCATGTCCACGCCCTCAAAGCTTTCGTGGGCAATTTTGTAATCCGGGCCATACAGGGAGGCAACAGCGGCGTCCACCTCCACAGCAGGCAGAATCAAGCTGTCGGTGTCCGGGTCACGCTGGTAGCTGTCCAGCCCCGCACCACGCTGGGCGCTGTACACCGCCGACCAGACGGCGCTCTCCTTGACCAGGCGTGCGGTCAAATCGTCCATCTGGTCCAGAGAGGCAAAGGGCAACGGGTCAAACATCACCAGTGTTTGCAGACGCTGTTCGTATTCCAGCTTGGTGTCACTGTCATCAAACAGGGCATTCACTGCACCCAGTACCACGCCCACCACATTCAGTGCGCCAATCAGAATCAAGATGCACAGCACCCCGCCCAACATCTGCCGCATTCGGCGGCGGCGATTGCGCTCGTGCTCTTCTTTTGTAATGTTATTTGCCATGAAAAAGGTTCCCTCCTAGTACAGCGGCGGTTCAGCGCACCTGTCCACTGCCTTGAATGATATATTGATAGCTCACCAGCTCTGCCAATCCCATGGGACCACGGGCGTGGAGCTTCTGGGTGGAGATACCCATCTCGCATCCCATACCAAATTCCTCCCCATCGGTAAAACGGGTGGAGGCATTCACATATACGGCCGCACTGTCCACCCCTTGCACAAAGGCGTCTGCCGTCTGCTGGTTGGCGGTGATGATGGCTTCGCTGTGTCCGGTGGAGTGGGCACGGATGTGCTCCACCGCATGTTCCACACCGTCCACAACCGCCACGGCCAGGATGTAGTCACAAAATTCCGTGTCAAAATCCGCCGGGGTTGCCGGAGTTCCGGGGATATAGCGGGCGCTTTGCTCATCCAGCCGCAGCTCCACCGAGGGCTTACCCTCCTGCCGGGGCTGCTCCACCAAAACCTGCTCCATCCGGGGCAGGAATTCCGCCGCAATGTCCTTGTGCACCAGGCAGACTTCCGCCGCATTGCATACCGAGGGACGGCTGGTCTTTGCGTTGTTCAGGATGTCCAGCGCCATGGACAGGTCAGCGTCCTTGTCCACATAGATGTGGCAGATGCCGGTTCCGGTCTGGATGCAGGGCACTTTTGCCTGTTCCACACAAGCACGAATCAGTCCCGGGCCACCTCTTGGAATCAGCAAATCCACCAGTCCCACCGCTTGCATCAGCTGGGTGGCACTTTCCCGGCTTGTGTCCTCCACAAGGCCAATCAGTTCCACCGGAAGGCCCACGGTTTTCAGTCCCTGTTGCAGGGCTTTCACAATGGCACGGTTGGTCTGGATGGCTTCCTTGCCTCCACGAAGCACACAGGCACTGCCGCTTTTCAGGGCAAGGGCCGCCGCATCGCTGGTCACATTGGGGCGGCTTTCATAGATGATAGCAATCACACCCATGGGAACCGTCTTTTTCTGAATCAAAAGGCCATTGGGACGGCGGACGGTTTCCAGCACCTTGCCCACCGGGTCCTCCAGCTGTACCAGCTGCCGGATTCCCTCTGCCATCTGGTGAATCCGTGTTTCGGTCAGGCGCAGTCGGTCCTGCATCACGGTGCCAATCTGTCCTTGTGCCGCCTGTAAATCCAGCTGGTTTTGCTCCAGAATCTGGGACATATTCTCTTCCAGTGCCGCCGCCATGGCGGTCAGCGCCTGGTTTTTCTCTTCGCTGGTGGCTTTTACAAGGGCCAGTCGGGCCCTGCGGGTATCTTCAAGCAGTTGCTGTGTGCGATTCATTGCGACTCCTTTCCGCCGGCCAGGAATCGGGTTCCCACCGGCTTACCCTCTAAAATGTCGTACAGATATTCCGGTTTTGCCCCGCTGGCAATCACCATATCCATGCCTGCCGCCGTGGCAATGCCTGCGGCACGAAGCTTGGTGGCCATGCCTCCTGTGCCAAGGCTGGAGCCTTTTCCTCCTGCCAGTGCCAGGATTTCCGGGGTAATCTGCTCCACCACAGGCAGAAGCTCTGCGCTTGCATCCTTGTGGGGGTCGGCGGTGTACAGCCCTTCAATATCGCTGAACAGTACCAACAAATCCGCCTGTACACTCCTTGCCAGGATGGCCGCCAAGGTATCGTTATCCCCAAGGGAAATTTCGGTGGTGGATACCGTGTCGTTCTCGTTGATGATGGGCATTGCACCCAGTTCCAGCAGTCGGTTCAGGGTGTTTTTCAGGTTGACGCTCCGCTCCGGGTGTTCCAAATCTTCCCCCGTGATGAGCATCTGCCCCACGGTATGATTGTACTCGTTAAACAGCCGGTCATAGGTGTACATCAGTTCGCACTGTCCCACCGCCGCAGCCGCCTGTTTTGTGGGCATATCTTCCGGGCGGGCCGCCAGCATCAGCTTGCCAACCCCCATACCGATTGCACCACTGGACACCAAAATCACCTGGTGTCCTGCATTCTTCACATCACTCAGCACCTTGCACAGCTGCTCCACATGGCGAATGTTCAGCCGCCCTGTGGGGTGCGCCAAGGTGGAAGTTCCCACTTTGACAACCACCTTCATGGTGTCCCACTCCTTTGTTTTCCCCCCATTGTGCCGCACATGGAAAATTCGGGGCATTTTAATTAAGTATAGCACAAACCCAGGACAAACACAAACCAAAGCACCATGGAACTTTTATGAAAAAACTGGTATGATAAAGGAGTAAATCCATCGGATACAAAAGGAGGTTTTTTCATGTACCGTTTTACCAACGATTACAGCGAAGGGGCACATCCCCGGATTCTGAACGCTTTAAATGAAACCAATCTGGAAGGCAATTTTGGTTATTCCACCGACCCCCACTGCGACCATGCCCGCCAGCTGGTTGCTCAGGCTATTGGCAACCCGGAAAGTGCCATTCATTTTGTGGTGGGCGGCACCCAGGCAAACTCCACCTGTCTTTGTGCCTTTTTGCGTCCCCATGAAGCCGCCATTGCCCCCGCAACCGGACATATCTGCGTCCACGAAACCGGCGCAATCGAAGCTACCGGCCACAAATGCCTTGCGGCAGACTGCGGCAGTGACGGCAAGCTGACGGTGGAAGCCCTGCGCAAGGTTTGGCAGGCACATCCAGACGAGCATATGGTAAAACCCCGCCTTGTGTACATCAGCAACACCACCGAAACCGGCGCTGTCTACACCACTGCCGAGCTGGAAGCCCTGCGCAAGGTCTGCGATGAGCTGGGCCTGTATCTGTATCTGGACGGCGCCCGTCTGGGCAGTGCCCTTGCCGCCGGGGGTGCCAGTCTGAAGGATTTAGCCAAGCTGTGCGATGCCTTCACCATTGGCGGCACTAAAAACGGCGCCCTGTTTGGCGAGGTGGTCTGCATCCAGAATCCCCGCCTGGCAGAGGACTTCCGCTATATCATCAAACAGCGGGGCGGACTTTTGGCAAAAGGCTGGCTGCTGGGGGTTCAGTTTGAAACCCTGTTTGCAGATGGGCTGTATGAACAGCTGGGCCAGCACGCAAACCAGATGGCCCTTGCCCTGAAAGAGGGTCTGCAAGGAATGGGCTTTTCCTTTGCCAGCGACAGCCCCTCCAACCAGCAGTTCCCCTTTCTGCCCAACGCCCTTTTGGAAAAGCTGAAAGGGGACTTCCACTGGGAGGTCATCGCCAAAAACCCGGACAACACCACCCAAATCCGCCTTGTCACCAGCTGGGCCACCCAGCAGGAGGCCGTGGATGCCTTCCTGCAAGCTGTTCGCCAACATAGTGGGGTGTAATACAAAAGCCCCTAAACCGCTCCAGGCGAATTAAACGGCGCAAAAAGAACCCTATCAGTAAGATTTCATTTCAGCAGGAGTGGCGGAGCATCAGCAGCGCCGCTCCTGTTTTGGTTTGGGCGTAGTTCCTGCTTCCTGTTTTGGTTTTGCGAATTATCGTTTCTTTGTAATAAGCAAGTGCCCCCTGTGTAGGAAGATAAACCTGCACAGGGGGCGCTTTTTTCTATTTTACATGTTTTACTGGAGTGGTTGATTGTCTGCTGTTCCATCCCAAGCTGCCTGCAACTGGGCAATGCAGTCTGCCAGCCACTGGTCGGTCTGGTCGTTCTGGGCCTGCAAAGCACGCAACGGCTGATTCAGCATCATCTGGTGAATCATCTCATCGGTAATCGCCGCTGCCGCCTCTTTGCTGGAATTTTCATCCCGCACTGGGTGGGGCATCCAGCTTTGCAACAGCTGTGCCGTTGCAGAACATGCCAGCAACGGGGCCATGGGTGTATTCCGATGAATCACCATGGGCTTTGTCTGCTTGCTCACCCAGTCCACCGGCAGGGCACAGCGGATGTCCCGGCTGGAATGAGCCAGTCGAATTTCATATCTACCACTGGGAGCATACCAGTCCTGCATCTCCTCGTCATAGTAGGCAAAACTCCGCTTATCCAGAACAAAACAGGCGGTTTTGGTCTGCCCCGGTTCCAGATGCAACTTTTCAAATCCTTTTAACTCCTGCACCGGTCGTGTTGGCTCAAATTCAATGGGAGCCAGATACAACTGCACCACCTCTGCGCCCGCACAGGCTCCGGTGTTTGTAACCTTCACCGATACCTTCCACCCATCCGAAGTCGGCTCCAGCTCAGGGTCAGAGTAGTCAAACTGGGTATAGCTCTCCCCATGTCCAAAGGGCCAGCGCACCGGCATCCGCTTGCTATCGTAATAGCGATACCCCACAAAAACCCCCTCGGCATAGACGCTGTGTTCCTCGCTGGTGGGATAATTTAGATAACATGGCGTATCTTCCAGTCGCAGTGGCCAGCTTTCCGCCAGCCGTCCGCTGGGACAGGCTTCGCCGTACAGCAGTCGATGGGTGGCAAGCCCCACACCCTGACCGCCCAGATACATACACAACACCGCATTGACACCCGCTGGGTCATCCATCCAAGGTGTTTCCACCGGACTGCCCAGATGCAACACCACCACCGTATTGGGCTGTACCGATGCCACCGCCGCAATCAAACGGTTCTGACAGTCGGGCAAACGCATATGGCTCCGGTCATACCCCTCGCACTCAAAGGAATCCGGCATACCCGCAAAGATAACCGCCACGTCCGATGCCCGGGCCAGCTCTATTGCTTCGTTCATCTGCTGGTCGGTCATGGAATCATCCGTACCGGAAAAGCCTTCACACCAGCATACATTTTCCGGCGCATAATCCAGTGCCGCATCCACCCGATGGGAATGGATGTGGGACGAACCGCCGCCCTGGAATCGAGGTTTTTTCGCATAGGGGCCAATGTAGGCCACCTTTTGCCCCGGCTTAAGGGGCAATGCGGAGGAATTTTTCAGCAAAACTGCCGACTGGATTGCCACCTCCACCGCCAGTGCATGGTCCTTTTCATGGTCAAACTCCGCCGACTTTTCGGCTATTTCTGTCCGTCTCAGAAGAACATCCAAAATCCGGCCAGCGGCTCGATCCAACACGGCCTGGTCCAGCTTGCCAGATTGTACCGCATCCACCACTGCCTGGGTGCTGGCCTTGCAAGGTCCGGGCATCTCCAGTTCCAGTCCGGCTTTGAGTCCTTCCAGCTTGTCATTTACTGCACCCCAGTCGCTCATTACAAAGCCTTCAAAGCCCCATTCCTCCCGGAGAATTTCCTGCAACAACTGAGAATGTTCCGCTACAAAGGTGCCATTTAATCGGTTATAGGAACACATCATGCTCCATGGCTGGGCATCCCGCACCGTCTGTTCAAAGGCCGGCAGGTAAATCTCCCGCAGGGTGCGCTGGCTCATGTCCGAGGAACTGGTCATCCGCCGATACTCCTGGCTGTTGGCGGCAAAATGTTTGGGACAGGCTCCCACTCCCTGGCTCTGCACCCCTTGTACATAGGAGGCAGACATCTGCCCCGCCAGGTACGGGTCCTCCGAGTAGTATTCAAAGTTGCGTCCACACAAAGGACTACGTTTGATGTTAATGGCGGGCCCCAGTAAAATATCCACTCCTTCCGCCTGGCATTCCTGCCCCAAAGTTTGCCCCATCTGGTGCATGAGCTGACGGTCAAAACTGCACGCGCTGGCACAGCCAGCAGGGAAACAAACCGCCGGGATGGACTCGTTCACCCCCAGGTGGTCTGCCTGTTGATTTTGCTTGCGCAATCCATGAGGGCCGTCTGCTACCATCGCCGGGGCAATTCCCAATCGTTCCACCCCTGGGATGTGCCAAAAATCAGCACCCCCACACAGGGCAGCCTTTTCTTGCAGGGTCATCTGGGATAGCAGCTGTTTGACTTTTTCTTTCATGGTTTCATCTCCTTTTCATGGTTGATGCTGGGAAATAATCGTATGGGATTCTGCCCGTATGATACCACCGGTTTTTGTTTAATTCAACTGTTTTTCAGCGAAATCTTGATTTTTTCTTTCCTGATTACACAATAAAATTTCACTTTTCAAGTGGTTATGCTGCAATTTTTCCTGGGTGATGTCATGGATCTGATAAAAAATCCGTTATTTTTGTATCGGGCTTACCACTCCATCGTGTATGCTAAAAAAAACCCAACCAAACGCCACCCAATAGGGTGGCCAAAAGGAGCAATGAACCATGAGCCAGAAGGAATACACCCTGCTGTGGCAGGATGATTTTGATAGCGACAGCCTGGATTTAACTCGATGGACCCGGGAGGTGCGTCCAGCCGGATGGACCAACCACGAATTGCAATCCTACCAGGATAGTACCGCCACTGCTTTTGTGCGAGATGGCTGTCTGGTGCTCAAAGCCCACAAGATTGTGCACCCAGACGGGAGCGTGGAGTATATTTCCGGCAAGGTGAACAGCCAGCACAAGGGCGATTTTCAGTACGGACGGGTGGAGGTATCCGCCAAGGTGCCTGCTGGTCAGGGACTCTGGCCTGCAATCTGGATGATGCCCACCCAGGAATCCCATTACGGACAGTGGCCCCGTTGTGGCGAGATTGATATTTTGGAGGTACTGGGACACGATACCTCCACTGTCTATGCCACCATCCACTATGGGCTGCCCCACCGTCAGCAACAGGGACGTTGGCAAAACATCCATCCCAGACTGTCCGATGCGTTCCACACCTATGCCCTGGAATGGGAACCGGAGGAAATGCGGTTTTATCTGGACGACACCCTTCTGCTGCGAGTCACCGACTGGTACACCGCCCAAGACGGAGAACCCATCGCCCCCTATCCCGCCCCTTTTAACCAGCCCTTCTTTGTTCAGATGAACCTTGCTGTGGGCGGAGATTGGCCGGGCGACCCGGATGAAACCACGGATTTTGACAAAGCAGAATTCTTAATTGACTATCTGCGGGTTTACCGCAAAACGAAAGGAGACTAACCCATGCGATACGGCTATTTTGACGACGCCCAGCGGGAGTATGTAATCACCCGTCCCGATACTCCCGCCCCCTGGGTCAACTATCTTGGCAGTCCGGAATACGGTGCCATCCTCTCAGCCAATGCAGGAGGATACAGCTTTGCCAAAAGCGGCGCCAACGGACGAATTTTGCGGTATGTATTCAATCAGTTTGACCAGCCAGGACGATACATCTATCTGCGGGATAACCAAAATGGTGATTTCTGGTCTGCAAGCTGGCAACCGGTGGCAAAGCCTCTGGAAGAATATGAATTTGAGTGTCGCCACGGCACCGGATACAGCCGATTGTCCAGCCTGTACAGCGGCATCCAAGCCAACACCACCTATTTTGTTCCCTTGAATCAAACCCATGAAATCTGGTGGGTACAACTGCAAAACACCAGCGACCGCCCACGCAATCTCACGGTAACTGGGTATGCCGAGTTTACAAACAACAGCAACTACGAACAGGACCAGGTGAACCTGCAATACTCCCAGTTCATTACCCGCACCCAGTTTACCAAAAATCACATCCTGCAACTGATTCACGGCAACCTGGATGTGATGCAACAGGCTCAGCCCATTGACCATAAAATCGTGGAGACTCGGATGTTTGGCTTGGCCGGTCAGCCAGTTTCCAGCTTCTGCGGTAGCAAAGAGGATTTTCTGGGCAGTTACCGGGACTACCGCAACCCCGTCGGGGTGGAATTGGGCCATCTGTCCGACACCTTAAACTACAACGGCAATGCCTGCGGTGCTCTGTCCTGTCAGCTGGAACTAGCACCCGGAGAGGTGGCACATCTGGCATTTGTTGTGGGCATGAAGGATGCCCAGCAAGCCGCCACCCTGATGGAAACCTACCAAAATCCTGAACCGCTGTGTACCCAACAGGTGCAGGAGCTGAAGGAGCACTGGCACCAGCTTCTGGGCAATTTTCAGATTGAGACACCCTGCGCCGAGATGAACAGCATGGTAAACACCTGGAATGCCTACAACTGCTTTATGACCTTTATCTGGTCCCGAGCCGCCTCGTATACCTACTGCGGCCTGCGCAATGGCTACGGCTACCGGGATACGGTACAGGACATTCAGGGTGTCATCCATCTGAATCCAGAAGCGGCGGCGCAAAAAATCCGGTTTATGCTGTCCGCACAGGTGGACAACGGGGGTGGTCTGCCGCTGGTGAAATTTGACCACAATCCAGGCCACGAATTCACTCCGGACGACCCGGAATATGCCCAGCAAACCGGACACCCGGCCTACCGGGCGGACGATGCACTCTGGCTGTTCCCCACCGTTTATAAATACCTAACCCAGACCGGAAACCTGGATTTTCTGGACGAGGTAATCCCCTTTGCCAACCAAGGACAGGCCACGGTTTATGAACACCTGTCCAAGGCAATCGAATTTTCCATGAACCGACTTGGTCCCCACGGCATGCCCGCCGGGCTGTATGCAGACTGGAACGACTGTCTGCGGCTGGGCGCTCAGGGTGAGTCCAGCTTTGTGGCATTCCAGTTGTATCTTGCCTTCTCCATTCAGATGCAACTTGCGGATTACAAACAGGATACCACCGCCCTAGAGCAGCTTCGGAAAGAGCAGGCTCAGCTTGCAGAGCGCCTGAACCAGTGCTGGGACACGGATCGGTTTATCCGGGGCTTTACCGAAGAGGGGCAGACCATCGGTCGCCCGGGGGACCCGGAAGCCAACCTGTGGCTCAACCCCCAAACCTGGGCCGTCATCAGCGGCTTTGCCTCTGACCAGCAGGCAGAAGATTCCATGAATCAGGTTTGGAACACCCTCAATACCCCCTATGGTGCCAAGCTGATGAATCCCCCCTACCATGCCCACGCTTTCCCCGGTGCTTTGGCGGTTATCTACAACGCTGGCACCAAAGAAAACGCTGGCATCTTCTCCCAGTCGCAAGGCTGGATTGTTCTGGCGGAAGCCTTGCGGGGTGAAGGCGAGCGAGCCTTCGCCTACTATCTGGAAAACTGTCCGGCATACCAGAACGACAAGGCAGAAATCCGCCGGCTGGAGCCGTACTGTTACGGTCAGTTCACCGAAGGCCCGGACAGCCCTCAGTTTGGTCGCTCCCATGTTCACTGGCTCACCGGAACCGCCTCCACCATGATGGTGGGCTGTGTGGAGGGTATCTTGGGACTGCGTCCCGACCTGCATGGTCTGCGGCTGGCACCCGCTATTCCCGCCCAGTGGGACGGTTTCACCATGACCTGTCATCTGCGGGGCTGTCGGCTGGAGATTTCGGTTCGCAACCCCCATCATCGCCAAAGCGGATGCACCCAGTTGCTGGTCAACGGACAGCCCATGGACGACAACTACATCCCTGCGGATGCCTTAACCGCTGTCACCCAGATTGAGCTAACCCTGTAACAGATGGGCTAGCCATCCAAATCATCCAAATCATCCAACTAACCGCCGGGTTCGGGTCAGGCTATACCCCTGTCCCCACCCGGCTTTATCATAAGGAGGTTTTGTTTATGTCGGGCATTTCCTTTTTGAACTCCCAGGGGGACTTCACCCTGTCTCAACCGGAAAATTATACCGGACTGGCCTTTCCGCTGGCAGGCGACACCGGATTAAAATCCTGCGTAACTCCCATGCTGGGAGGTGACGCAAAACTGGATCAACATCATTTTGTACTGGAACCGGTCAGCATCGAGAACCTGCACAACAACCGCTCCACCCGCAATGTATGGTGTCGCTTTGGGGACGGCACCATCTGGTCGGTATCCGGAGCCAGCGCCGCTCAGGAAGCCCAGCGATTTACTCCCCAGCAGGAACCCAGCCAGATGCAGGGAAATCTTCTGCACCACCAAACAAGCCGCACCTGCGCCCACAACGGCCTTGTGGCCAAAACCGACAGTTTTGTCCTGCGGGATGGAAGTCAGGAGATGCTGTGGGTCACCTTGGAAAACCCCACCCAAACCGCCATTTCTCTGTGTTGCATCGGCGCGATTCCCCTGTATGGCCGCAGTGCAGACAACCTGCGGGATCACCGCCATGTAACCTCCCTTTTGCACCGGATTCAGGTGGTGGAGCAGGGTGTGGTTGTCTCCCCCACCCTGACCTTTGACGAGCGGGGCCACAAACCCTGCACCGACCACTATTTTGTGCTGGGTTGCGATGGAGCCGGCAATCCACCCCAGGCCATCTACCCCACGGTTTCCCAATTTCTGGGGGAAGGCGGCAGCTTTTTGAACCCCATGGCCGTGCGCCAGCCTATTCCGGGCCAGCCGATGGGCAGTCAGCTGGAAGGCCAGGAAGCCATGGGTAGCATGGCCTTTGCCCCAGTCACTTTAGGCAGTGGGGAACGGGTACAATACCTATTTCGACTGGGATGTACCCCAGACAGTGACACCTTTGCTTGTCTGGCCGCTGAACACTGGGATGCTTCCAAGGTGGAAAAGGCTCTGCAAGCCTGCCGCCAGCATTGGCAACAGGCCGTGAACCTCCAGTTTGAAAGCGGGGATGCAACACGGGATGGCTACCACCGCTGGATTGGGGTACAGCCCATTCTGCGGCGGATTTTTGGATGTTCCTTCCTGCCATATCACGACTATGGCAAGGGCGGCCGGGGCTGGCGAGATTTGTGGCAGGACTGTCTGGCGCTGTTGCTGATGGATCCGGCTCCCGTTCGTTCCATGATTTGCTCCAACTTTGCCGGTGTACGGATGGATGGCACCAACGCCACCATCATTGGGGATCAACCGGGCGAATTTGTGGCAGACCGCAACAACATCACCCGTGTCTGGATGGATCATGCCTTCTGGCCCTTTTTAACCACCCAGTTTTATCTCCATCAGACCGGCGACTTACCCTTCCTGCTGGAAACTGCCCCATACTTCCGGGATGGTCAGATTTTACGGGGCAGTCAGCGGGATGAAACCTGGAATCCCCAGCTGGGCCATTGGCACACCACCAACCAGGGACAGACCTATCAGGGTAGCCTGCTGGAACATCTTCTAATTCAAAATCTGACCGCCTTTTACGATGTGGGCGACCATGGACATCTGCGCTTGCACAGTGCCGACTGGAACGATGCGGTGGATATGGCCTGGGAAAAGGGGGAAAGCGTAGCCTTTACCAGCGCCTATGCGGGCAACCTGTCCCAGCTTGCAGATTTGCTGGAAAAAGTGGAAGAAACCTTGGACTGCCATGAGCTGGAACTGGCTACTCCTCTTTGCCAGCTGCTGGGCAATCAGTCCGCCTATGACCAGATTCAAGAAAAACGCAACATTTTGTCCGGGTATCAAACCCTTGTGACCCAGCCCATCGCCCAGACCAGCCGGGTACGCATATCTGCGCTGGTGGAGGATTTGCGGAGTAAATCCGCATGGATGATGCAACACATCCGCCAGACGGAATGGCTGGATGACCCGGCAGGAGGCGGCTGGTTCAACGGGTATTACGACAACGAAAGCCGCCGGGTGGAGGGCTTTGTGGATGGAGAAGCCCGGATGATTCTTACCAGCCAGGTGTTTGCTATCCTCAGCGGCACCGCCACCCCCCAGCAGGTGCAAGCCATCTGTCAGGCGGCAGACCGGTATCTTTATCGGCCTGGGGTGGGCGGCTATCGGCTGAACACTCGTTTTTCCACCCCAAACTTTGCATTGGGTCGGATGTTCGGGTTTGCCTATGGGGAAAAAGAAAACGGAGCGGTGTTCTGCCATATGGCAGTGATGTACGCAAACGCCCTTTATCGCCGGGGCTGTCCAGCGGCCGGCTGGAAGGTGCTGGATGCACTGCTGCAAGCGGCCATGGATTTTGAAACCAGCCGGATGTACCCCGGCCTGCCGGAATACTTCAACGGAGAGGGACGGGGACTGTATCCTTACCTCACTGGGGCGGCCAGTTGGTATCTGATGACACTGCTCTGTCAGGTATACGGTATCCGGGGTGAATGGGGTGATTTGTGCATTGCCCCTGCACTGGACCAGTCAGTCTTTGACGAAAATCGACAGACAGGGGTTCATCTCACCTTTGCGGGGCAGACGCTTCATGTGGTCATCCAACACCAGGGCAACCCCGGCGCCCCGGTGGAATCCGCTTGGATGGGTGACACCGCCCTGCCGGTTGCAGACGGACAGGTGCGGATTGCCCGCAGTCTGCTGACTTCTAAAAGCAGTGCCGCCCCGCTGGAAATTCGGGTATTGCTGGCAAACTAACCCAGACTGGCTTTTCAGCTTCTTTCTCCTGTCAGTCAATTTTCTGTCTTGCCTCGGATAGCGAACCCAAAATAAAATAGCTGTCCCCCGGCTTTTTATCCCAACACAAAACGGCGGAAAACCAAAAGGTTTTCCGTCGTTTTATTCTTGCTATCCGTTTTAAGTACAAACCTTCTGAGTGGTTACAATACACTCTTATAGTATTGGTCCCGGTACTTTTTGGGTGTCATGCCCACCCGCTCCCGGAAAAGCTGGATAAACTGACTTTGAGAAGAAAAGGCCAGATAGTTGGAAATTTCCACCAAACTTTCCTGGGTATACTGCAACATCTGCCTTGCTTTGTCAATCTTGCGGCAACGGATGTACTCGCTCACCGAAACCCCAGTATTCTGCTTAAAAATTCGGGATATATACCCGGTGGAAAGTCCGGTGTACTCCGCCAGGTCCTGCACGGTAATCCGCTCCTGAATATGTGTATAAATATAATCCAAACAGCGGGAAACCGGCGGGCAGGTGGCACTACTCCGTTGCAAAGCCATCTTGGTGGTAAAATCCAGCACCATATCATTATGCAGGGCAATCACCTGGGAAACCTGGGTACAGCCATCCATCTGCAAGATATAAAAGTCGCTCATCCGGTAGGCTTGCTCCACCGCCATCCCCCCGGTGATGCAGTACCGGGTGACCAGGGCCGCCGTCACCACAAAATGATACTTGATGTTCTGTAGCCGGTTGTGACTGAGCTGTCCCATCCCATGTTCCGAGCCAAATACCTTCTGGTTGCAGTTTTGCTCCACATAAGCCAAATCTCCCTGTCGCACCGCCTGATAAAACCGATACTCCTCCTGAGGCGGGCGATGCTCCTCTGCCAATTCCTGTTGGTAAAGCTCCTCCTGGACCCATTGCTTTGTAAGTTTCATACAAAACGACCTCTACTCTTTGAATCTTTTTATTCGTTATATCATGAATCTGATATTTTTGCAACCATTTTAATATATTGCCATATGAATTTTCGCTATAATCAGCGTAGAACATTACCAACGGACTAAGGTAACAACCATTTTTATTTTAAAGGAGGAATTTAATCATGATGAAACGCAGAACTTTAAGCGGTCTGATGGCGGGTGCCATGGCTGTAAGCATGCTGGCTGGTTGCGCCAGTGGAACCCCTAGCTCAACCCCCGGTGCTACCAGCACTGGCGCTGGTGACAGCTCCAGCGGCAACACACAGGAAGGCCAGGTTCTCAACGTCTGGTCCTGGAACGACGAGTTCCAAACCCTTTTCAACACCTACTATCCCCAGGTAGAAAGCGTCTCCTCTGACAAATCTACCACCACCCTGAAAAACGGCATTACCGTTAAGTGGACCATTAACCCCACCACCGACAACAACTACCAGAACAAGCTGGATGAGGCCCTGCTGAACCAGGAATCTGCCGCCGCTGACGACAAGATTGACATCTTCCTGATTGAGGCTGACTATGCCCTGAAATACGTGGATTCCGACTTTACTCTGGATGTGAAGAAGGACGTTGGCCTGACCGATGCTGACCTGGGTGACCAGTACAACTACACCAAAGAGATTGTCTCGGTGGATGGTGTACAGAAGGCAACCTCTTGGCAGGCAACCCCCGGCTTGTTCGCCTACCGTCGCAGCATTGCCAAGGAAGTGTTGGGCACCGACGACCCGGTTGAAGTACAGGCCGCTCTCAGCGACTGGGCCAAGTTTGACCAGGTTGCTGCCCAGGCACATGACAAGGGCTACAAGATGCTGTCCGGCTATCACGACTCCTTCCGTGTATTCTCCAACAATATGTCCGCTCCCTGGGTAGAGGGCACCACTGTAAATGTGGACGCCGCCATCATGGACTGGATTGACCAGACCAAGGAATACACCGACCTTGGCTATAACAACAAGAGCAGCCTGTGGAGCGATCAGTGGGCCACCGACCAGGGTCCCACCGGCGATGTATTCGGCTTCTTCTACTCCACCTGGGGCATCAACTTCACCTTGCTGGGCAACTCTCTGGAAACTCCCGTTGCAGAAGGCGGTAAGGAAGAAGTGGGCAACGGCATCTACGGCGACTATGGCGTATGCCAAGGCCCTCAGCCCTACTATTGGGGTGGTTCCTGGATTTGCGCAGCCGCTGGCAGTGATAACCTGCCCACCATCCAGGATGTCATGAAAACTCTCACCTGCGATAAAGCCACCATGCTTCAGATTACCAAGGACACCCAGGATTACACCAACTGCGAAAGCGCTATGAACGAGCTGGCCAGCGACCCCAACTACGGCTCTACCTTCCTGGACGGCCAGAACCACATTGCCCTGTTTGCCGACGTTGCCCCCAACATCGATATGAGCAACATCAGCCCCTATGACCAGGGTTGCAACGAGGTAATCCAGAACTCCTTCGGCGACTACTTCAACGGTGCTGTGGATTTTGAAACCGCAAAACAAAACTTTGAACAGAGCATCAAGGTACGCTACCCCGAGCTGACCGATGTTAAGTGGGCTCGTTAACGCATCTTGCTGCCCGTAGAAAAGGGGCGTGTATATGAACAAGACTCGCACTGTCAGTTATTCCAAATGGGGGTACATATTTCTCATCCCCTTCTTCCTCAGCTTTGCCATCTTCTCCCTTTATCCGCTGGCCACCACGGTGTACTACAGCTTTTTTGAGTACTACCGCAGCGGTTTAAAGGAGATTGGGCCAAACTTTGTGGGGTTGCAAAACTATCTGGCTATGTTCAGCGAGGTACCCCAGTATTTTGGCAACACCATCCTGATGTGGCTGATGGGCTTTATTCCCCAGATTACGGTGGCACTGCTGCTGGCGGCCTGGCTCACGGATTTGCGGCTGCGCCTGCGGTTTCAGGGCTTTTTCAAGACGGTTATCTATATGCCCAACTTGATTATGGCCTCCGCTTTTGCCATGCTGTTCTTCACCCTGTTCAGCGAAAGCTCTTCCGGCCCCATCAACAGCATTCTAATGAATCTGGGCATCATTGACCAGCCCATCCGGTTTATGACCTATGTGTGGGGCTCCCGTGGGCTGGTGGCTTTGATGAACTTCCTGATGTGGTTTGGTAACACCACCATCATTCTGATTGCCTCGATTATGGGTGTGGACCCTGTTCTTTACGAGGCGGCAGACTTGGATGGATGCACCTCCGGTCAGATGTTCTGGAAGATTACTCTACCTTTGATTCGTCCCATGCTGGTGTATACCTTTATCACCTCGCTGGTGGGCGGCTTGCAGATGTTTGATGTACCCCAGATTCTTTCCAACGGACAGGGTACTCCCAACAAAAGCACCATGACCGTTATCATGTACCTGAACCAGCATCTGTTCAGCAAAAACTATGGAGCCGCCGGTGCCATCTCGGTGCTGTTGTTCCTGATTTGCGGTGCACTCTGCGTACTGGTTTACTGGTCACAAACAAGGGAGGATGTGTAATATGATAAACAAACGCACTTCCAAGGGCAGCCTGTTTGCACAGCGGGCAGTGGCCTATACTGTCATGTTTCTGCTGTGTTTTCTGTGCCTGTTCTTCTTTTACATCCTTTTGAACAACGCAACCCACAACAACTTCGACATCCAGAAAGGCTTTGACATCCTGCCCGGTGGCAGTTTCTTCATCAACCTGCAAAACACGTTGAACGATGCCAACGTGCCGGTGCTTTCTGGTTTGCGTAACAGCTTGATTGTGGCGGTATGCAGCTCGGCACTGGCCTGTTACTTCAGTGCTCTGACCGCCTACGCCATCTTCGCCTATGACTTCCGGTTCAAGAAAGCCGCCTTTACCATTATTCTGCTCATTATGACCATGCCAACCCAGGTATCGGCACTTGGCTTTCTGAACCTGATGAACAAGATGCACCTGACCAACACCCTTTGGCCTCTCATTCTGCCGTCTGTGGCGGCCCCCACCGTGTTCTTCTTTATGAAGCAGTACATGGATGCCAGCCTCCCCAAAGAGCTGATTGAGGCCGCTCGCATTGATGGTGCAGGCGAATTTTACATCTTCAACCGGGTGGCTTTGCCCATCCTAAAACCTGCTCTGGCAGTACAGGCTATCTTCTCCTTCGTGGGTTCCTGGAATAACTACTTTACCCCTGCTCTGATTATCAGCGAAGCCAAATGGAAAACCATTCCCATCCTCATTGCCCAGTTGCGCGGGGCAGACTTCCTCAAGTTTGATATGGGCAAGGTTTACATGATGATTACCATCGCTATCCTGCCGGTTATCCTGATTTATCTGATTCTCTCCAAATACATCGTCCGGGGCATTGCTCTGGGCAGTGTAAAAGGCTAACTTTCCCAAATTTCAGGCGGGTATCCTCCAAATACAACCTATTTGACGCTTCTCTTTTTTCTGTTTCCCCCGGTTCTGGCAGCAGGTTCAGAGCCGGGGTTTTTTATGCCGTTGTTTTGGGTTACAGAAATTTAAGCGGCGCAAAGACATGTATTTTCCCTTACCCACCCCATTTCTCCCCGCTTGGCGCTCCACAGGAAACCCATTGGCAACTCAGCACCTGCCCGCATCCATGCGTGTATTTTCTTCGGGATAGAAAAACGCCCCCTGTATAGGTCTTGTTTCCTACACAGGGGGCGCTTGTTTTATTGCTTAAAATAAAGACAATCCGCCGGGGGGGGATTACTTGTTTTTGTACATCTGCTCGTAGTAATGCTGGTAGTTGCCGCTGGTTACGTTGCGCATCCAGTCCTCGTTGTTCAGATACCAGTCAATGGTCTTTACGATGCCCACCTCAAAGGGAGTTTCGGGATACCAGCCCAGCTCCTCCTTGATTTTGGTGGGGTCGATGCCATAACGGCGGTCATGACCCAGACGGTCTTCCACATAGGCAATCAAATCCTCGTTGATTCCCTCGTCCTGCAAACGGTCATGCAGCTGCTGAATGATGGTCTTTACAATCACGATGTTGGGACGCTCGTTGTGGCCGCCCACGTTGTACACTTCGCCAACACGGCCGTTGTCGGTCACCATGTCAATGGCTTTGCAGTGGTCCTCCACATACAGCCAGTCACGCACGTTCATGCCGTCGCCGTATACAGGCAGTTTCTTGTGCTGTTTCACGTTGTTAATCATCAAGGGAATCAGCTTTTCCGGGAACTGGTACGGGCCATAGTTGTTGGAACAGCGGGTGATGTTCACGGGCATGCCGTAGGTATCATGGAATGCCATCACGAACATATCTGCGCTGGCCTTGCTGGAAGAATAGGGGCTGTGGGGGCACAGGGGGGTTTCCTCGGTGAAGTAACCCTCATCGCCCAGACTGCCGTATACCTCGTCGGTGGACACCTGGACAAACTTCTTGCCCTCTGCCCACTGACCGTCCTTGTACCAGGCTTCCTTGGCGCACTGGAGCAGGTTCACAGTGCCCATTACGTTGGTTTCCACAAAGATTTCAGGGTTTGCAATGCTGCGGTCCACATGGCTTTCTGCTGCAAAGTTCACCACATAATCAAAGTCGTACTTGGCAAACAAATCCTTCACCAGCTGGCGGTCGCAGATGTCCCCCTGCACAAAGATGTGGCGGGTATCCCCTTCCACTGCCTTCAGGTTTTCCAGGTTGCCTGCATAGGTCAGCTTGTCCAGGTTGACCAGCTGAATGTCGGTGTGTTTTGCCAGCATATAATGCACATAGTTGGAACCGATAAACCCGGCACAGCCGGTAATCAGATAGCGTTTCATAGTTGTTCTCCTTTTTGCTGGACGGGTTACTGTCCGTCCCAATGTTCAAAAAAGTGTTCCAGAGCCTGCTCCCAGTGGCGCATTCCGTTGCCCACAGTCAAGGCAAGCATGCGATTTTCCAGTGCGCTCCATGCGGGGCGACGGGCGGCCTCCGGGTGCTTTTGGGCGTATTCTTCACTGGTGCAGGGGGATACGGTGGCATCCACTCCAGCCAGCTCCACAATCCGGGCGGCAAAATCATACCAGGAGCAGATGCCCTCGCCGGTGCAGTGATAGATGCCGTACTGGTCGCTCACCGCCAGCTGCAACAGGTGGTGTGCCAGGTCCTCCGCATTGGTGGGATTGCCCAGCTGGTCGCTGACCACCTCCAGCTTGCCAAACTTTTTGGCCGCATTCACGATGGTTTTGACAAAGTTTTTACCCTGATAGCCGTACAGCCAGGCGGTGCGCACCACAAAGCTGTGGGGGCACTGTTGCATCACATACTGCTCGCCCAGTGCCTTGGTTTTTCCATAGGCACTCACCGGAGCGATGGGCTCGGCTTCGTCCAAAGGCTGGTTGCCCTCACCGGAAAACACATAGTCGGTGGACACATGAATCATCTTTGCCCCCACCTGATTTGCCCCGAAGGCCAGGTTTGCCGGGCCAAGCGCATTCACCGCAAAGGCGGCTTCCCGCTGGTTTTCGCATCCGTCCACGTTGGTGAAAGCGGCACAGTTAATCACCACATCCGGGCGATGCTGGTTCATGTACTCCAGCACAGCCTTCCGGTCTGTAATGTCCAGCTCAGGGCTGTCCGTTGCCAGAACGGTGGTCTGGTGCAGTTGCACCGGGATTGCACCCAGGGCACTGCCGCCCTCTGCCAGTTGACGCTGTAACTCACTGCCAAGCTGACCGCTGGCACCTGTAATGAGAAATTTCATGGTGCTCTCCTTTGGATTAGTATTTGATTTTTGCATCCGCAACCCGCTTCAGGTGCTCGCCATAGGGGCTTTTGCCGTAGCGATGGGCACTTTCCAGCAGTTGCTCCTTGCTAATCCAGCCGTTTTTGTAGGCGATTTCCTCCGGTGCGCTGATTTTAATGCCCTGGCGCTTTTCCACCATCCGCACAAAGTCGGCGGCGTCCACAAGGCTGTCCATGGTGCCGGTATCCAGCCAGGCAAATCCTCTGCCCAGCAGCTGCACATCCAGACGGCCCTCTTCCAGGTACATGGCATTCAGGCTGGTGATTTCCAGCTCGCCACGGGGGCTGGGTACTACTTTTTTAGCCTGCTGGCTTACCCGGTTGTCATAGAAGTACAGACCGGTGATGGCATAGTTGGACTTGGGGTTCTGGGGTTTTTCCTCCACGCTGATTACCTTGCCCTGGTCATCGAATTCCACAATGCCAAACCGTTCCGGGTCGTTGACGTAATAGCCAAACACAGTGGAACGGCCCTCTTCCTCGGCATTCTTCACAGCGGCTTTCAGGATGCGGGAGAAGCCGTTTCCATAGAAGATGTTGTCCCCCAAAATCATGGCACAGCAGTCATCGCCGATGAACTCCTCACCCAGCAGGAAAGCCTGTGCCAGTCCGTCCGGGCTGGGCTGTACCTTGTAGGACAGGTGGATGCCGTACTGACTGCCGTCCCCCAGCAGGTTTTGGAAGCGGGGGGTGTCCTCCGGGGTGGAGATAATCAGGATATCCTGAATACCTGCCAGCATCAGGGTGGACAGGGGGTAGTAAATCATGGGTTTGTCGTACACGGGCAACAGTTGTTTGCTGGTGACCATGGTCAGCGGGTACAGGCGCGTACCTGCACCGCCGGCAAGGATAATGCCTTTCATTTTATAACGCTCCTTTTTGGCCAGACGGCCACTTAATTTGTGTGTAGCTTAACACAAAGCGGAGCTACGCCGCTATATACAAAATAAGGTTCAACAGCCCAGTTTCCAGCCCCACTTGTTGAAATAGCGTACCATGCTTTTGAGCTGCTGTAAAAAGGGTTTGAGACTGCGGCTGGGCGCACGGTGCCAGGCATGGTAGGCGGTGAACTGAGGCAGATAGTACACCTGTCCGGCTTGCAGTGCCTTCTGGGTAATATCTGCGTCCTCCACATACATAAAATAGCCCTCGTCAAACCCGCCGATTTCTCGGTAGGTTTCGGTGCGAATACAAAAAAATGACCCGGTGCAAAACTGGATGGGTGTGGGTTTTGTCAAATCTTCATCCAACATGGCGTACCGTCGCCCAAATGCTTCCAGTCCCGGAATCCCCTGACGAGCGGCAAGCCCCAGAATATTGGGCCGCCGTTTGGGGAGAATCTGCTCCCGTCCATCCGGGAACAGCAGGCGGGGGGTGGCCATTACCACCTCCGGATGCTCGTCCATCCAGCGGCAGATATCCACCAGCACGTTGCTGTCCACAAGAATATCCGGGTTAAGCACAAAGTGATACTCACTATCCAGCTTGGGAAGAACCTGGTTGTGACCGCTTCCAAACCCCAGATTTTGGGGAAGCTGAATCACCTCTACCCCGGGGGCAAAGGAATGTGCCGCCAGGGTCTTTCCGGTTCCGTCCGGGCTTGCGTTGTCCACCAGATACACCTGCAACTGCCAATCTCTGGTATGGCTTTGCAGCGATTCCACCGCCGCAATCACCTCATCTGCTCCATTATAGCTGACAATACAGGCGCTGATTTTTCTCATACAAGCCCTTCCTTCCAAATGCAGATAATCTGTTTTATTATAGCATTTTTGGCGGTTTGTCGCAACCTTTCCCCCGCTTGGTTGTTTTTGCCAGTTTGGCCTGTTCCCCACCGCTGGGCTGAAATTTTCACCAGCCATGCTCCACCCTGATTGCGTCTTTGCAATCAGGGTGTACTCCTGCGCGGCTGACCGGCCGACAATTTGCTCAGACACCCACAAAATGCTACTTTTGGACAAACATACACGTTGGGATTCACCCACTGGGGTTTCCCCCAATCGGATGCACCCAGAACTTTATTTTAAAAAAATACAGCACAGCGGCTGTTCCACTGTGCTGTATTAAATATTTTTATTGTTTCCGGGATGGAATATCCTGCCAGTCATCTGAATGGCAAAACATTAGGATTCCCCGGTTTTGGATTAACCCTGTGCCTTTTTGGCTTCCAGAGCGGCAAGTGCGTCCTTGCGGCTCAGGTTGATGCGGCCCTGCTGGTCAATTTCGGTCACCATGACAATCAGCTCATCGCCCACAGCCACAATGTCCTCCACACGCTCTACACGCTTGGAATCCAGCTTGGAGATATGCACCAGACCTTCCTTACCCGGTGCAATTTCCACAAATGCACCAAAGTTCATCAGGCGGGTTACACGGCCCTTGTAGATGGCGCCCACTTCCGGGTCTTCCACGATGGTCTTGATGGTGTGCACTGCACGGTTTGCATCGTCGATGTCGATGGCGGAAACAAACACACGTCCGTCCTCTTCCACGTCAATCTTACAGTTGCAGTTTGCGCAGATTTCCTGAATTACCTTGCCGCCCTTGCCGATGACGTCCTTAATCTTATCCACGGGGATAACCAGGCTCAGCATCTTGGGTGCGTACTTGCTCAGCTGGGCACGAGGCTCGCTGATTACAGGCAGCATGATTTCATCCAGGATGAACAGACGAGCCTTGCGGCACTTCTCGAAGGCTTCCTCGATGATATCGTAGGTCAGGCCGTCCACCTTGATGTCCATCTGGATGGCGGTGATACCCTTATGCGTACCGCCCACCTTGAAGTCCATATCGCCGTGGAAGTCTTCCACACCCTGAATGTCCAGCATGGTCATCCAGCGGTCGCCCTCGGTGATAAGACCGCAGGAGATACCTGCCACGGGGGCAGTGATGGGAACACCAGCGTCCATCAAAGCCAGGGTAGAACCACAGATGGATGCCTGGCTGGTGGAACCGTTGGAGGAGAGAACCTCACTTACCAGACGAATGGTGTAGGGGAAGTCCTCCATAGTGGGCAGAACCGGCACCAGAGCACGCTCCGCCAGAGCACCGTGACCAATCTCACGACGTCCGGGGCTACGGGCAGGGCGGGCCTCACCCACCGAGTAGGCGGGGAAGTTATAGTGATGCAGGTAACGCTTGAACTGCTCGGTGCTCAAGTCGTCCATCAGCTGGTTGTCCTTGGTGGAGCCCAGGGTTGCCACGGTCAGCACCTGAGTCTGTCCACGGGTGAACATACCACTGCCATGGGTACGGGGCAGCAGGCCAACTTCCGCAGCCAGAGGACGAATCTCGTTGATGCCACGGCCGTCCACACGCTTGCCCTCATCCAGCAGCCAGCGACGTACCACATACTTCTGCATCTTGTACATCAGCTCTTCCACCACTGCAGCGCCGAACTCCTCGCCATACTTGGCTTCCAGCTGTTCCCGAATGGGCAGCAGGCGCTCGTCCCGAACATTCTTGTCATCGGTGTCCATAGCGGCCTTGAACTGGTCCAGCATCTCGGCCTTTACCTGCTCCAGCAAATCCTTGTGCTGATCCATATCCTGGAACTCCTTCTTGGGCTTGCCAATCTGGTCCACAATGCTCTGGATAAAGGCGATGATGCCGCGAATCTCGGTGTGTGCCTGCTTGATGGCATTCAGCATGGTCTGCTCGTCCACCTCGTTTGCGCCAGCCTCAATCATAACGATTTTTTCCTGGGTGGCGGCAACGGTCAGTTGCAGGTCGCTCTTTTCACGCTGTTCCAGAGTGGGGTTTACCACCAGCTGGCCGTCCACCATGCCCATGAACACGCCACCGATGGGGCCTGCCCAGGGAATGTCGGAAATAGACAGGGCGATGGAAGTACCAATCATGCCGGTGATTTCAGGACTGCAATCCTGATCCACGCTCATAACGGTCATGGTAACGCACACGTCGTTGCGCATATTCTTGGGGAACAAAGGACGGATGGGGCGGTCCACCACACGGCTGGTGAGAACGGCTTTCTCACCGGGGCGGCCTTCACGGCGCATAAAGCTGCCGGGGACGCGGCCCACTGCGTACAGCTTCTCCTCAAAATCCACGCTCAAGGGGAAGAAGTCGATGCCGTCCCGGGGCTTCTCGCTCATGGTTACGTTGCACAGCACCACAGTTTCACCGTAACGCACCAGGCAGCTGCCGTTGGACAAACCGCACATTTTGCCGGTTTCCACCACCAAGGGGCGGCCTGCCAGCTGAGTTTCAAAGGTTTTGTACTGGGGGAAAGTTTCGTGTTTGGATGCAAATTCCAGAGCCATAGGATACCTCCACTGAAATAAATGATAGGCCGGGCGGTTTCCCCTGTTGCACTGCGGTTTTAGCAATAAATCCAGTCTCCCACTGCACCAAAAGCCTTGCGGTCAAGGCTTGGTGGCGCAGGTTGCATTCTTCAAACATGCCTTGTAAGGAGATTCCCATCTGGTTGCAACCGCCAAACCCGTTCACAGACAGATTCGGCGCTTGTCCAGCAGGGCATCATTTCCAAAGGGGTGAGAAACCAGATTTACCGCTAAAAACACGCAAAGCAGCAAAAAGAGAGCTTCGCTTCGGCAGAAAATACAGGCAAAGGCAGGCGGTACAACTACCACCTGCCTTTGAGGGTTGATTACTTACGCAGACCCAGCTTTGCGATCAGAGCACGGTAGCGCTCGATGTCGGTCTTCTGCAGGTAAGCCAGCAGATTGCGGCGGCGGCCAACCATTTTCAGCAGACCACGACGGCTGTGATGGTCATGAGTGTTCTTTTTCAGGTGCTCGGTCAGGTGGTTGATGCGAGCAGTCAGCAGAGCAACCTGAACTTCGGGAGAACCAGTGTCGGTCTCGTGTACACGAGCGGACTCGATGATAGTCTTCTTAGCTTCCATAGCCATGAGATAATACCTCGTTTTCTTAAAATTTGCCAGTGACCGAGCCAAGGGCAGTGTCGAGGCACTCGCTGTGCGAGTATACACCCTTTGCTAAGCCACGGTAACCTTGCTTAGTATAGCATACAAAAACCTTGATTGCAAGCCATTTCCCGGTTATTTGGGCTGAAAATAAGCCACCGCCTGCTCTGCCGCATTTTGGATGCAGGCACGCAGTTCTTCCAGGGAATCAAACTTGCGGCTGGGGGACAGATACTGGTAAAAAGCAAGCTCCAGCTCATCCCCGTACAGCGAACCCTGAAACCCGGGAATAAAGGTCTCACAGGTGGGGTTCTGCCCATCCGGGTTGACGGTGGGCCTTGTGCCAAATCCGGTGGCACCGGGATACCACACCCCGTCAATCTGCACCTTTGTGACATAGATGCCGTAAAGGGGCTGGGCAAAACCGGCGGGATAAATCTGGTTTGTGGTGGGAAAGCCCAGGGTATGCCCCAGTCCCTGCCCATGCAGTACCGGAAACCGGATGGAATAGGGCCGTCCCAGCATGGCGTTCACCAAAGGAATATCCCCCTTGGCCAGGGCGGTGCGGATGCGGGTGGAGCTTACCACCTGCCCCTCATACAGGGTATCCGGCACAATCACAACCTGAATGCCCAAGGGCTGGCAAAGCTGTTTCAGCAGGGTAATATCCCCCGCCGCTTTGCTTCCAAAGGTGTAACTTTCGCCGCAGAATACCGCCTTTGCGCCGCAATCCCCCGCAAGGATTTTCTGGACAAATTCCTCTGGGCTTACATCCCGCATGGACTGAAAATCCGGCTCGATGTAGTGTTCCACACCCAGCTGCCGGATATACTCATATTTGCTGGTTTCATCCAGCAGCCGTCCGCCCTTCATGGTGTGTCCCAAAGGCAGACGGAAGCTGAATACCGCCGGGGTAAGGCCATGTTTTCTTGCATAGTCCACCGCCCCGCCAATCACCGCCTGGTGTCCAATGTGTACCCCGTCAAAAAAGCCAAGGGCCACACTGCTGCCCTGTTGCAGATGGGCATTCTGGGCGGCTTGCTCCAAGGTATTGTGTTGTTCCAAGAAGCATTCACGCCCTTTCCACAAATAATTTCTCTGCTTTTAAGGTTGCGTCACTGCGCACCTGACCCAGCCCCAAAAAGCCTTGAGGGCCATACAGCCGATACCGGCCTTCCGGCTGGCTCATGCGGCTGCACACCGCCCCATGGTATAGACGCTGGGCGGCTTTTTCGCTCAGCTGGATGGAGGGAAGCTGGTGGAACACCCGGTCAACGGGCACCATCAGTTCTTCCAGTCGTCCCTCGTCCTTGGCGGCCTGAATCTGCTCCAGGGTATAGCAGCAGTCCAGGTCAAAGACTCCTGCACGGGTGCGGCGCAGCCCTGCCAAGGTGGCGGGAACGCCCAGTGCCTTGCCCAAATCTTCCATTAGGGTTCGCACATATGTACCCTTACTGCAATCCACATCCAGCACAAAATCCTGCACGTCCGGCTGCTCCACCAGCTCCAGCTGATGGATTTCCACCTGCCGGGCCTTGCGCTCCACCGTTACACCCTGCCGGGCCAACTTGTAAAGGGGGGTGCCGTTGATTTTCACCGCACTGTACATGGGCGGAGTCTGCATCTGTACCCCCAGAAACTGGGGCAAAACTTCCTTAATCTGCTGGGCAGTCACCTGTTTGTCACTGCGCTCCAGCACGGTTCCGGTGATGTCCCCGGTGTCGGTGCAAAGGCCAAAACGAACCAATGCCCGGTATGCCTTGGTGTGGTCGGTTTGCAAATCCACCGCCTTGGAGGCAGGGCCTGCAAACACTGGAAGCACCCCCGTTGCCATTGGGTCCAGCGTGCCGGAATGTCCCAGTTTACGAGTACCTAAAATGCCCCGCAACTTTGCCACCACATCAAAACTGGTCCAATCGGTGGGTTTATCCACAATCAAAATGCCGTTCATCTTGTTCCTTTCCTGCCCTTTGCTTAGGATTCCTGCGCCCCGTGGATGCGTGTTAATGCCTTTTCCACCTCTGCCAGAATGGCCGCTTTTGCATTTTCCAGGTTGCCTTCCAGCTCGCACCCTGCGGCACGGCCGTGACCACCGCCGCCAAAACGGCGGGCAATGGCGCAAGCGTCCACGCCCTCGGTGGTGCGGATGCTGATTTTATAGCTGGCACCCGGCAACTGGCGCAGGGTAATGCCAACCTCCACACCCTCAATTTTGCGGGGCAGGCTGGTGATGTCCTCCAGCTCATTGGCGGCAACCCCACTGGCGGCAATCTGCTGACGGGTGAGGTAAATCAGGGCACACCGCCCATCAAAATGATATTCCAGATTTTGAAGTGCCACCAGTTCAATGGCCATCCGTGCACGGGATTTGTTTTCAAACAAAATGGTGTTCAAATCCTGCACCCGTGCCCCGGCTTCCATCAAATCCGCCGCAACCCGGTGGGCGCTGGCGGTGGTGTTGGAGAACAAAAAGCACCCGGTGTCGGTGGACAGTCCGGTGTAGATGCACTCTGCAATCTGGGCAGTGATTTCCACATTCATGGCGGTGAGCAGTTCATACATAATCTCACAGGTGGCACTGGCCTCCGGCTTGAGATACAGCTCATCCGCATAGCCGGTGTTGGAACCATGGTGGTCAATGCACAAATCCACCCGATGGGTATAGGCCGAGATAGCATCGCCAAACAGTTGCTGGCTTGCCACATCCACCGCCACCACAAAACCGGGATGGAACTGCCCCTCAAAAAGCTCCAGATTCATGTAATCATACCGGGCAGGGATGGGGTCAGCGCACAGCACCGCCGCCTGTTTTCCAAGCCCTTTCAGTGCATGCAACAATGCACCTGCACTGCCAAGGGTATCCCCGTCCGGGTTTTTGTGACTTACAATCAGAACATTTTCCGCCCGCAAAAGCCGGCCAATGACAGCCAGCTGGTCAATTACTTCGGTCATAGCTTCTCCTCACTGCATCGCCGGGGCAAAGATGGCCCCGGCCGGCTCACAGCTTTTACTCCTTGTTCAGATCTGCCAGCACCTGATTGATATGCGCCGCATAGGCTGCGCCATCGTCCTGGGCAAACACAAAGCGGGGTGACTTACGGATGTGCATCCGGCGGGAAATCTCACTGCGGATGTGACCGCTGGCTCGGTTGAGTGCCTTTACTGCGTCCGCGGCGGCCTCTTCCTTGCCCAGTACACTGATATAAACCTTTGCCACATCCAGGTCTGGGGTTACATCCAGACGGGTGACGGTGAGCAGTCCGCTGGACAGCCGGGGGTCCTTCATCTGGCTGATAATGCCGATTACCTCCCGCTTCATGTCCTGGGTTAAGCGTCCTTGATTTTTTGGATTAGCCATAGGCCATCCTCCTTTCCAGGTATGGGATAACCGGCAAAGAGACATTTATCTCCTTGCCGGCCCGCGGAATCAATCCCGGTATTCTTCCAGAATGTAGGCTTCCAGAATATCCCCTTCTTTGATGTCTGCAAATTTCTCCAGGGTTACACCGCACTCAAAGCCACGGGCAACCTCTTTCACATCGTCCTTAAAGCGGCGCAGGCTGCTGATTTCGTCCTCAGCGATTACAATGCCGTCACGCACCACTCGAATCTTGCTGTTGCGGGTGATTTTACCCTCCAGCACATAGCAACCGGCAACCTGGCCTACGCTGCTAATCTTGTAAACCTGACGAACCTCCAGGCGGCCCAGCTCCACCTCACGAATTTTGGGAGCCAGCATGCCCTTCATAGCGTCGGTTACATCGTTGATTGCGTCATAAATAACACGGTACATCCGCATCTCCACGTCGCACTGGGCAGCTTCTTCCTTGGCTACGGGGTCGGGACGCACGTTAAAGCCGATGATGATAGCACCACCTGCGTTTGCCAGCATAACGTCAGACTTGTTGATGGCACCAACGCCAGCGTGGATAACCTTTACCCGCACCTCGTCGTTGCTAATCTTCTCCAGGCTCTGCTTCACAGCTTCTGCACTGCCCTGTACGTCTGCTTTTACAATGATATCCAGCTGTTTGCGCTCACCCTCGGCAATCTGGCTGAACAGGTTATCCAGAGTTACCTTCTTGTAAGCGTTGAACTGGCGTTCTTTCTGCTCAGCGGCACGCTGATCGGCCAGCTCACGAGCCAGCTTTTCATCTGCAACTGCATCGAACAAATCACCTGCGCTGGGCACTTCGGTCAGGCCGGTAATCTCCACAGGCATGGAGGGGCCAGCCTCTTCCAGGAATGCGCCTTTGTCGTTGCGCATGGTACGCACACGACCCACGGCAGTGCCTGCAATGATGCAGTCGCCCTTGCGCAGAGTACCTTTCTGTACCAGAACGGTGGCAACAGGGCCCTGGCCCTTGTCCAGACGAGCCTCGATAACAGCACCCTTGGCACGACGGTCGGGGTTTGCTTTCAGCTCCTTCACCTCTGCCACCAGGTTGATGTTCTCCAGCAGATCCTCAATGCCCATACCGGTCTTAGCGGAAACAGGCACACAGATAACATCGCCGCCCCACTGTTCGGGAACCAGCTCGTGCTGGGTCAGCTGCTCCATAACACGGTCGGGGTTTGCGGTGGGTTTATCCATCTTGTTGATTGCCACAATGATGGAAACACCAGCGGCCTTTGCGTGGTTGATGGACTCGATGGTCTGGGGCATGATGCCGTCGTCGGCGGCCACCACCAGAACCGCAATGTCGGTCAGGTTTGCACCACGGGCACGCATGCTGGTGAAAGCCTCGTGGCCGGGGGTGTCCAGGAAGGTGATGGGCTTGCCGCCAGCCATAACCTGGTAAGCACCGATGTGCTGGGTAATGCCGCCGGCCTCGCCGTCGGTAACGCTGGTCTTACGGATGGCGTCCAGAATGCTGGTCTTACCGTGGTCAACGTGACCCATAACCACCACAACAGGAGGACGCTCTTTCAGGCTCTCTTCCGGATCCTGATCCACCTCGAACAGACGCTCCTCGATGCTTACATGCACCTCTTTTTCCACCTTGGCGCCAAATTCTTCGGCCACGATGCTGGCGGTGTCAAAGTCCACCACCTCGCTGACGCTTGCCATGATGCCAAGACCCATCAGCTTTTTGATCACGTTGGCGGCGGTCTGCTTCAGACGGGTTGCCAGCTCGCCCACGGTGATTTCTTCGGGAATCTGCACCTTCAGCTGGGCCTTACGGGCCTTCTCCAGCTGGATGCGCTGCAACCGCTCTGCCTCGGTTTCACGACGCTTCTGGAAGCCGTGATTCTTCTTGTTGCGGTTGTTGGTAAACTTCTGCTTGTTGCCAGCGGGCTGGGGTTTGCGGCGATTTTCCACGTTCTTGGTGGAAGCCAGCTCGTCAAACTTCTCGTTGAAACGATCCAGGTTCACATCCACAGTGCGGGTGTCCACCACCTTGGTGACCACCTCACGCTTTACCACAGCCACCTGGGGCTGGCTGGTTTTCTTTTCTTGTTTTTTGTTGTTATTCTTCATCTCCACGACGGTACCATCTGCCTTTTTCAGTACTTCTCCAGCCTTAGGCTGTGCCTTGGGGGCGCTGTCCAGATAAGCGTCCAGGCTTTGTTCTGCATTTTTCTTGGTGAAATGCTCGAACACCAGATTCAGCTCTGCTTCGCTCAGGTTTGTACCCGCTTTTTTGGGTTCTCCGCCGCTGGTTGCCAGCAGGTCCACAATCTGTTTGGTTGGGACATTCAAATCCTTTGCCACATCGCTTACTTTGTATTTAATCGTCATTCGGTTTCCTCCTTTTCATCTGTGAGGTACTGACGACACAGGTTCGCCAGATTTTCGTCCAAAATGCTGTAAACACCCACCTTTTTGTAGGTCAAACAGCACAGCTCCAGCTGGGTAAGGGGCATACCAACACAATCCACAAAATCCTGACAGGCACGTCTCATGCGTTTCTCGGTGCCCTCGCTCACATCTTGGGCCAGCAGGACAAGAGCAGCCTTGCCGCTGAACACACTTTCTTGCACGGCGTCAAACCCTTTTACAAGTTTGCCGGCTTTGCGGCACAAGGACAGCGCCGCAAGCAGTTTTTGCTTATGCTCCACCTTGTGCCTCCTCCATCTGCTGTTCCAGTCGCTGGTAAACCTCTGGAGGAATCTGTGCCTCCAGCGCACGCTCCAGCCGTTTGGCCTTGCGTGCCTTGGCAAGACAGGCGGGATTGGGACACAGGTAAGCGCCCCGGCCTGGCTTTTTGCCCACTAAATCCACCGAAATTTCTCCCTCTGGGCTGCGCACCACCCGCACCAACTCCTTTTTCGGCTTGGACTCGTTACAGCCGGTACAGCGGCGCAGGGGAATTTTTCGTTGTTGCATCGTTTGGGACACTCCTTTCCTTCAGGAATTGCGGCTTTTGTTTTTTAGTCCTCCATCAAGGCGGTGTCAACGGTGGGCTGGGAGGTTTCTTCCTCCTCGCCAAAATAGCCGCTCTCGGGACGGATATCAATGTTATAACCGGTCAGACGGGCACACAGGCGGGCATTCTGACCCTTGTTGCCGATGGCCAGGCTCAGCTGGTGGTCGGGCACGGTGACACGGCAGGCTTTTTTCTCGCCTTCCAGCAGTTCCACCTTCAGCACCTTGGCGGGGCTTAAAGCGGCACTGATGAACTCCTCGATATTTTCGCTCCAGCGCACCACGTCAATCTTCTCGCCGTGCAGCTCTTCCACAATCTTGCCCACACGCACACCGTGTGCACCGATGCAAGCGCCCACCGGGTCGATGTTCTCGTCCTTGCTCCAGACTGCCATCTTGGTGCGCACGCCTGCTTCACGGCTGATCGCCTTGATTTCCACGGTGCCGTCAAATACTTCCGGCACTTCGGTTTCAAACATCCGCTTTACCAGCTGTTCGCTGGTGCGGCTGATGATAACACGGGGGCCACGGTCGGTTACAACAACGTCCTTGATGTAAACCTGCACATGCTGGCCCTCAAACAGTTCCTCGCCGGGCACCTGCTCGGAGCGGGTCAGAACAGCCTCGCCCTTGCCCATATCCAGTGCCACGATGCCACGCTCGTGGTCCACACGGGTTACACGGGCGGTCACGATTTCATGGGCCTTGCCCTGCATCTCGTGGAACAGCTGGTTGCGCTCAGCTTCCCGGATGCCCTGACGAATCACGTGCTTTGCGGTCTGGGCGGCAATGCGTCCAAAGTCCTTGGTCTTGAGGGGAGTTACCACACGCTGACCCAGCTGGTAGGTCTTGCGGATGGCCTGTGCGTCCTCCAGACTAATCTGGGTGTGGGGGTTTTCCACCTCTTCCACCACATCCCGTACCAGGGACACGGTGAACTGACCCCGAACCGAGTCAATCTCCACCAGGACGTTTTCATCCTCTACTTCATAGTCTTTCTTGACCGCAATCACAATGGCCGCCTTAATCTTATCAATCAGATAATCTGCGGACAGACCACGCTCTTTTTCCAGCATGGAAAGCGCTTCAAAAAAATCTGCATTCATTTTGTTCCATTCTCCTTCATTTTATCCCTTTAACACCCCTTGCAGTCCGCAAGGGTGGTACTTTACCCAATCTTAAAACAGGTTTTCGTCGTCGCACAGCTTTACAAAGCTGGTTGCGGACAGTTCAAACTGACGCAGGGTGTCTCCGTCCTGAATCTGCACCGTCTGGCCCTCAAATCCGGTCAAGATGCCGGACAGTTCCCGGTTGCCATCCTCATCGGGACGAATCAGCCGGGCGGCAATCTTCTGCCCCATATAGCGGGCGAAGTGCTCAGGACGGTTCATCCGCCGTCCCAGTCCAGGGCTACCAACCTCCAGGAAATAGCCCTGGTCAATGGGGTCTGCTTCCTCAATGATGGGGTCGATGGCACGGCTTGCCGCTTCACACTGGTTCATATCCAGGGGCTGGTCGTCCAGCGGGTCAATCAGCACCCGCAGATACCAGTCCGGACCTTCCTTTTCAAAGCGCACATCCCACAGGGACAGCCCCATCTGTTCAATTACGGGACGCACCAACGCTTCAACCTGTTGCACGGTGCTTTGGCCTTGTTTTGCCTTTGCCATCTTACATCCTCCTGATTCGGGGCGTATACCCGCCCAAAAACTCCCCAGACAAGTAAAAAGAGCGGGCTTTGCAGCCCACTCTCCATTTCAAGGTAACTTACACTGACGATTATACCACAGTTTTTTGGCCTTGGCAAGCCCCGCCGGGCAGCTTTTGGCCTTTTCTACTCTTAATCCAGCCTGCAAAAGGCCGTTCCACGGCATAATAGCAAACCACTGCCGCCCCAAGGCAAACCGCCCAGGTGAGCCACTGGTACTGCTCCATCCAGAGCCTATCCCCCAGCTGGTTGGGAGGAGTATCCCCCTGCCAGGCAGGAATCCGCCAGTGGTATTTCAGTTGCACCGCCAGCCACTGGTGCCATAGATAAAAACCATAGCTGATGGCACTAAGCCACCGAACAAAGCCAGGCGCAGGCGCTAAAACAGCCAGGGAAAAGCCCACGAGCACCGCCCCAAAGCAGGTGGACAGGGGCATGCGCCAGATAAGCTGGGCATGTTGCATCTCAGCTCCATGGGCAATCTGCCAAAGCACCGCCCCTGCACCCAGTATTCCTGCTACACCAAGCAAAAGAAAAGCTTTGTGTCCCGCTTTGGTCTGCCCCCACACTGCCACCAGCAAGGCGGCGGCAAACCCCAAAGCCAGCACTCCCAACATGGCGGGAAGCTGGTTAAAGCCCATGCTATACGCAAGGTCGGTTTTGGGGAGCATCCAAAGGGTGTACCCCAGCTGTCCGGCGCAAAGCACACAAACACTCACCATGGGCTTTACATAAAAACAGCGGCTCAACAGTGGGAACAGCAGGTAAAACAGCACCAGCACCCCCACCGTCCACAGGGCACCATTGATTTGGCTGTGGACATAGCTTTGGGGCAGGGCCGTGGGCACCAAAAGCAGGTGTCCTGCCACATCCAGCCAGAAGTTCTTGTCCACTCCCCGGCTGGCGGCAAGCAGAGCTGGAATCAGGGTCGCCAGATAGTACCCCGGCAGAATCCGCACCGCCCGCCGACGGTAAAACCCCTTACAGCCCCGAAAGGGCTTTTTTGCCACCCAGTCATGGGCATAGGGCAGGTATAAGCAGAAAGCGGACAGCAAAATCATCCCGTCCACAAATGCGCCCCCGGTGCGCACCAGAAAATCCAGTTTGCCCCAGCCAATCCAGCTTTGTTGCCAGATGTGGAACGCACCCACCATACCCACCGCAAACACCCGGAACCAGTCCGCCGCACCGGGGCGAAGCAGACTGGTTCCGGGGGAGCGGTCGGGCTTAAACTTCCAAAGCCCACTCGCCATTTTCAAAAATGGTCACGGTCTGCCCGTCACGGGTCAGGCCGGTGATGGTCATATCCTCTGCGCCCACCATCATGTCCTCATGGATGGCGGACTGGTTCACACCACACTCCAGCAGCTGTTCACTGCTCATGGAGGAGCCACCCTTTACGGTGGTGGGATAACCTGCACCAAAGGCAATGTGGCAGGCGGCATTTTCGTCATACAGAGTGTTGAAGAACAGCACACCACTGCGGTTGATGGGGCTGGAGGCAGGCACCAGAGCCACCTCGCCAATCCGGCGAGCACCCTCGTCGCTGTCCAGCATCTGACCCAGAACTTCCTGGTTCTTGTCGGCGGAATACTCCACCACCTTGCCGTCCTTAAAGGTAAAGGAGAAGTTCTCAATCGGCTGGCCGTTGTAGACATAAGGCTTGGTTCCCTTCACCACACCGTTCACCCGCAGACAATGGGGGGCAGTGAATACCTCTTCGGTGGGAACGTTTGCCACAAAAGTAAAGCCGTTTTCTGCCTTGCTGGACGCACCCTCCCAGGTGTGTCCCTCTGCCAGGCCCACAGTCAGGTCGGTGCCGTTTGCGCTCTGCATCCGGATGCTCTCCAGATTCAGCTGGTTCAGCTTATCCCGGTATGCGGTGGTTTTGGCAATGTGCTCTTTCCACTCCTGCACCGGGTTGCCGCCGGTTACACGGCAAACATCAAAGATAGTCTGCCACAGCTTTTCCTCGGCCTGCTCTGCTTCCAGCTCGGGGAATACCTTCTTTGCCCAGGCGGGGGTGGGGATAGCGGCAACACACCACTGAATCCGGTCGTTCATGGTGTAGGAGCGCCAGGGCTGCAACGCCTGACGACGTGCCAGGGCCACCCGGTTGATTTTGCCTGCATCCAGACCCTTATAAGCCTCCGGGTCGCTGGCAGAGATGCTCAGCACACAGCAGCCGCCCTCGCTTTCCGCATAGTCCAGATAGCTACGCAGCACATAGGGCTTCACGTCGCACAAAACGGACTCTTCTGCCAGCTCCAAGCGGATACGCTCTGCCTTTTCATCTGTATAGCGGATGACCACATCCCGTGCACCCACCTGCAAGGCGGCCTTCATGCAAGCTCTTGCAAAGTAAGCCGCATCCAGCGGGCAGTTGATAATCAGGGTTTGGTTCTTCTGTACGTTTACGCCGACCTGTACAATAAATTCAGCGTATTGTTCCATCATCTTCTGGTTCATGAAATATCCCTCGCTTTTGCTGTGAAATTGGAAAAGAAGCTGTCCCGGAGTAAGGGAACAGCTTCCGGATGTTAGCAGGACCAATTAAAATTCAATTTTCTTCTCGATGTAGTCCTTCACCTGGTCAATGGGAATGCGCACCTGCTCCATGGTATCGCGGTCACGGATGGTAACACAGCCATCGCCCGGCTCAGTCTCGTTGCCAAAGGTGGCAAAGTCCACGGTGATGCACAGGGGGGTGCCGATTTCGTCCTGACGGCGGTAACGCTTACCGATGGAACCGGTTTCGTCAAAGTCCACCATGAAGTGACGGCTCAGCTGCTCCCAGATGGGCATTGCCTGCTCGCTCAGCTTTTTGGACAGGGGCAGAACTGCCGCCTTGTAAGGAGCCAGAGCGGGATGCAGGCGCAGTACCACACGCTTGTCCTCCTTGCCCTTGTCGTCGGTGAGAATCTCCTCGTCGTAGGCATCGCACAGGAAAGCCAGTGCCACACGGTCTGCACCCAAGGAAGGCTCGATTACATAAGGAATGTAATGCTCGTTGGTTTCGGGGTCAAAGTACTCCAGGCTCTTGCCGCTGGCTTCCTGGTGACGGCCCAGGTCATAGTCGGTACGGTCTGCAATGCCCCACAGCTCGCCCCAATCGGTGAACGGGAAGGCGTACTCGATGTCGGTGGTTGCACGGGAATAGAAAGCCAGCTCAGCGGGCTCGTGGTCACGCATGCGCAGGTTTTCTTCCTTGATGCCCAGGCTCAGCAGCCAGTTTTTGCAGAATTCTTTCCAGTAGGCAAACCACTCCAGGTCGGTGCCGGGCTTGCAGAAGAATTCGCACTCCATCTGCTCAAACTCACGGGTACGGAAGGTGAAGTTACCGGGGGTAATCTCGTTACGGAAGGACTTGCCTACCTGGCACACACCAAAGGGCAGTTTGCGGCGGGTGGTGCGCTGGATGTTGGCAAAGTTCAAAAAGATACCCTGAGCGGTTTCGGGACGCAGGTAGCAGGTGCTGGAAGAGTCCTCGGTTACACCAATGGCAGTCTTGAACATCAGGTTGAACTTACGGATGGGGGTAAAGTCATGCTTGCCGCAGACAGGACACACCACGTCCTCGTGCTGCTGGATGAAGGCATCCATCTCCTCAAAGGTCAAAGCGTCCACGTTCACATCGGGGTAGGAAGCCTCAATCAGCTTGTCTGCCCGGTGACGTGCCTTACAGCTTTTGCAGTCCAGCAAGGGGTCAGAAAATCCAGCCACGTGGCCAGTGGTCACCCAGGTCTGGGGGTTCATCAGGATGGCAGCATCCAGACCCACGTTGTAGCGGCTCTCCTGCACAAACTTTTTGAACCAGGCTTTCTTTACGTTGTTCTTAAACTCCACGCCCAAAGGACCGTAGTCCCAGCTGTTGGCAAGACCGCCGTAAATCTCACTGCCGGGGTATACAAAGCCCCGGTTTTTGCACAGGGCAACGATGGTTTCAAAGCTTTTTTCGCTGTTTTTCATCTTTTTCTCCTTGCTGCGACGCTGGCTGCGCCGCCATCTGTACTATCGCTTCTGTAAAACCAGAAACACGTATCTCTATATTAAATCCATCTGGCAATTCCGTCAAGCAAAATCCACTTTGTTTATGGAATTCATTTCCAAAAAGACACCCGGACCAAAAAGTCCGGGTGTCTTTGGGTTTTATTGGCTACTCAGGCAAGGATGTTCCACCGGGAGGATTACTCCTTTGCAGCAATGCCCATAGCGATGTCCTCCGCCTTCATGGGCAGACTGCGCAGGAACAGGCCGCTTGCGTTGTAAATGGCATTTGCCAGGGCGGGAGCGGGAGTGTTAATCACCAGCTCGCCAATGCTCTTAGCGCCGAAGGGGCCGGTAGGCTCATAGCTGCTCTCAAATGCAACCCGGATTTTGCCCGCTTCCAGACGGGTGGGCAGACGGTATTGCAGGAAGGAGTTGTTCAGCATCTGGCCTTTTTCGCTGTACTGAATATCCTCGTACAGTGCCATGCCAATGCCCTGCATCAGGCCGCCCTCGGTCTGCACCCGTGCCAGGTTTTTGTTGATGACGGTACCGCAGTCCACCACGGCCACATAGTCCACCAGTTCCACCTCTCCGGTGGCGGGGTCCAGGTCAATCTCGGCCATACCCACCATCATGGGAGGGGGAGAAACGGGAGAGGAATGGCTTGCAAAGGCAGAAATGGAGCGACTGTGGCCCTCATAGCTGGCATTTCCAATGTCATGCAAGCTAATCTCTTTATCGGTACCAGGTACAAATACCCGACTGCCGTCAAATTCTGCTGTTTCAGCAGGCACGCCCAGAATCTCAGCGCCGTTTTTCAGCACCTTTTCCCGCATCTCTTCGCAGGCTTTTACCACCGCCATGCCGGTCACATAGGTGGAGGAGGAAGCGTAAGAACCGGTATCATAGGGGCTTTGGTCGGTGTCTACACCACGAACTGCAATGTTTTCCATGGGGCAGTCCAGGCATTCTGCCGCCATCTGGGTCAGGATGGTATCACAGCCCGTACCCATATCGGTACAGCCCAGCAGCAGGGTGTAGAATCCATCATCGTTCAGGCGCAATTCCACACTGCCGATGTCCACGCCGGAGATACCACTGCCCTGCATGGCCATTGCCACACCCACACTGCGGATGTGACCGTTGTCCAGCACCCGGGCGGGGTATTTGTTGTCCCAGTCCATCATGGTCTTGGCGGTTTCCATGCACTGCTTCAAGGTGTTGCTGGTGCAGGTTTCGCCGTAGTACATGGCAAATTTCTGTCCCTGCTCCACCATGTTCAGCAGACGAATCTCACAGGGGTCCATCTTCAGCTGAGCCGCCAGCTCATTGACGGCACTTTCCACCGCAAAAAAGCCCTGGGTTGCACCGTAGCCACGGTATGCACCTGCGCCCATGGTGTTGGTGTACACCACGTTGGTGGCAAAACGGCTGGCTTTCAGCTTGCCGTACAGGGAAATGGTCTTGGTGCCGGAAAGCCCCACGGTGGTGGGGCCATGTTCACCGTATGCACCTGCATTGGACAGGGCATCCACTTCCATGGCTCGGATGGTGCCGTCCTTCATGGCGCCAATGCGCACCCGCACCTGCATCTGGTGACGGGGAGAACCATTGGTCTGGCTCTCCTTACGGGTAAACTGGATGCAAGCGGCCTTGCCGGTTTTCATGGTAACAAAGGCGGCGTACACCTCGCTGACAGCAGTCTGCTTTGCACCGAAGCCGCCGCCGATGCGGGGCTTAATCACACGGATGTTGGCCTTGCTCATCTCCAGTGCGTTGGACACAATACGGCGCACATGGAAAGGCACCTGGGTGGAGCTGACCAGAGTCAAACGGCCGTACTCGTCCAGATAGCTGTAAGTGACAAACGGCTCCATCATGGCCTGGTTGTTGGCCTTGGTGTTGTAGGTGCGCTCCAGCACCACATCACACTGGGCCAGTTCGGCTTCCAAATCGCCATTTTCGGTTACACTGCAACTGCACAGGTTGCGTTTGTTGTCTGCACCCACATCACACAGTGCCTTAAAGTTGTCCTCCGGATGCACCAGGATGGAATTGTCCTTGGCCTTGGTGAAGTCCAGCAAAGGCTCCATCACCTTGTACTTCACCTTAATCAAACCTGCGGCCTTTTCGGCGGCCTCGCTGGTGGTTGCGGCCACCAGTGCCACCGGGTCACCCACACAGCGCAGATGCTTGTCCAGAATCAACCGGTCGTAGGGGCTGGGTTCCGGATAGGTCTGGCCTGCGGTGGTGAAACGGCTCTGGGGTACATCTTTATAAGTAAAGATCGCTTCCACGCCCGGCACCTTGCTGGCGATGGTGGTGTCAATTTCCTCCACCAGGGCGTTGGCATGGGGACTGCGGAGCATCTTAATCATCAAAGCATCGGGGGGTATCATATCCCCGGTGTACACCGGCTTACCGGTGACAAGGCTCATAGCGTCCACCTTGCGGATGGCTTGATTTACATATTTCATGCGTTGCCCTCCTCTCTTGCCATGTACTTACGGATGGCACGAAGCTGGCTCTGGTAGCCGGTGCAACGGCACATATTGCCTGCCAGGTATTCCAAAATTTCCTCGTCACCGGCGTCTCGGCCCAGCTCTTTTTCCAAGGCCAGTACATTCATAATGAAGCCGGGGTTGCAAAAACCGCACTGCTCACCGCCTTCATCTGCCAGAAAACCACCAAAGAGGGCGGCCTGCTCCTGCAAGCCTTCCAGCGTGTCGATGGTGTGTCCAGCGGCCTGCACCGCCAGCACACTACAGGAAAGCACGGGACGGCCGTCCATGTGTACGGTGCACAGGCCACAGCCAGAGGTTTCACAGCCGCATTTCACCGACTTACAGCCAGCATCCCGCAAAAACTCCAGCAACTGGGTGTGGGGCTGGGCCACAGCGGTGTAAGGTTTGCCGTTCAGTTTCAAGGTAATTTCCATGGATTTATTAGCCCTCCTGTAAGGCCGCCAGACAGCGGCCGGTCAATACGCTTGCCAGATGTCTCCGATATGCCTCGCCTGCACGCATGTTGCCGGCATAGCTCAGTGCCTGCACCTGCTCCAGCAGTTGCTGTTTCTGTTCCTCGCGTGCGGCAAGGGGCAGGGACATGGGCACCACTTTCGCCCGGGCGGGACGGGCACCCACCACAACACGCACCTGTCCATCCAGCACCGAAGCTGCCACGTTCAGCACCGGCAGGTCGGTCTTTGTGTTACGCATGGACTGGTAGACAGCACGTCGTCCATTCTTTTTCACATAGATACGAGCCAGCACATCACGGTCATAGTCCATGGCTGCGTACTGCTCCAGCGGGATAAGGCCTGCTCCCACCAGCTCTACCTGACAGTCCAGAGCCAGCAAGGCACACAATAAATCGGAAAAACCGAACCGAGCCACAATGCTGCCGCCCAGGGTAGCACAGTTGCGGAACTGCACGCCCACAATGTGACGGGTCATCTCCCGGAAAAGTCCGTGGAATGTTTCATTCAGGGCCTTGTGGGTTTCCAGCTGGCGCAAAGTCACCATTGCGCCCAGGATAAAGGCGTCCTCGGTTTCCTCAATGGTGTCCAGCCCCAGTGCGCTTAAATCTACCAGCGTTCCCACCCGGCGACGGGTCATACGCAGCCAGCATCCACCTGCCAGCAGGGTGGTGTTGCGCTTTTGGTTCAGCTCAAACGCCTGCTGCAAGGACTCGGCTTTCACATATTGCTGTGCGGTATACATTGCCTCACAGTCTCCTTTCTTGACCGGCCAAAACCGCCCCTTAATGCGATTTTGGGCATGAAACAAGGCCTTTGCACCGCTTTCCGCGTTTTTGTGCAAAAGCCCAAAACTTCTACATGAATATTGTAGCAAAAGGACAGTCTGTTGTCGAGTGTCAAACGGCCTGTTTTCCACCCCTTGCTGACAGATTTCCCTCTTGCCCAACCTGGGGGAAAACTTGTGCTAAAAAATCATAATATTGCACAGGAAACGCCCCAAAAACCGATGTACTGTATAAAAAACATCGGTTTTCATCATCATTTTTCCACAAACTTAAACAGAAAAGAATGACTTATTCAGCCTTTCCGCCCAGCTGTATATAGCATTATTTATATATAGCACAAATAAAGTGTATTGCATTATCTCCAGATTATTCTTTGCGCAAATCTGGCTGTATCCATCCTGTGTCCTGCGGTTCTTTCGTCTGCTGTTTCATTCCTCATGGAACGCACTTTTATCCAATACGCTCGGGGAAGACCAGTTTCAGGCGGCTATAAAGTTTCGTTCTTCAGGAAACACACTTTTGCCCAGCAGGCTACTACTCGAATCCACCGTCTTGGGATAACTCCTCGACAAGAATGAACTCGACAAGGTAATCCCCCCTGCGTTTTGTGGGCATCCTTTCCAGCAATTTCGGTTCTTTTATGCCGGAGGAATTCAGACAGGCCCTCTGGCTATATTTTGTGACCATTGCCAAGATACCCAGCGCAAGCGTCTTGTTAGCCATCCTTACCCCCGGACTAGGCTATCTACCCGCTACAATCCACACCAAAATATCTCCCCGGCATACGCTATACCAAAAACACAACCAGGCTTCCAGTATTCGGCAGTTTCCCGGCCTTCACTATCAGACCGCTTCCCAAAACGCATACACTTCAAGACACAGGCCAGCCTTTAAAATACAAGCGTCAACTTTGAGACGCAAATCCCATTCCGGACACAGACATCCCCCGGACAAAACAAAAAGACTCACCTTTTCAGGTGAGTCTTGATGGTGCCTCCGATCGGAATCGAACCAATGACACGGGGATTTTCAGTCCCCTGCTCTACCGACTGAGCTACAGAGGCGTTTTTTGGTGGAAGTTACAGGGCTCGAACCTGTGACCCTCTGCTTGTAAGGCA
>JAHLFP010000023.1 GCA_018883715.1 Candidatus Allofournierella pullistercoris
ACTTCATTCACATTGAGGAGGTGCTTACAAATGGCAGTACCAAAGAGAAAGGTTTCCAAGGCACGGCGCGACAAGCGTCGCTCCTCTGTGTGGAAGCTGGAAGCCCCTGCACTGGTGAAGTGCAGCCAGTGTGGCGAGTACAAGCTCCCCCACCAGGTATGCGGCAACTGTGGCTACTACAAGGGCAAGGAAATCATTAAGAAGGAAGCGTAATCCGCTTTCCGTAAGAGCAAGGGGAGGGCTGCGCCTTCCCCTTTTTCTTATCGTTTGGCATGGATACGGTGAAAAAGCTGTATCCTTTGGATAATGGTCTGAAACCATAGGATTTATCAATACGGAGGACTATATGGCAAAACCTATCGTGGCAGTGGTGGGACGTCCCAATGTGGGCAAATCCACCCTGTTCAATAAGTTGATTGGTCAGCGGCTGGCTATCGTGGAGGATACTCCCGGTGTTACCCGTGACCGTATTTTTGGAAATTGTGAGTGGCAAAACCATCAATTTCTGCTGGTGGATACCGGCGGTATCGAAATGGGCGACGATGACATCCTGAACCACATCCGCCAGCAGGCACAGCTTGCCATTGATGCGGCTCAGTGCATTGTAATGGTGGTGGATCTGCGTGCAGGGGTAACTGCACAAGACCAGGTTATCGCCAATATGTTGATGCGCAGTGGCAAACCCGTTCTGTTGGCTGTAAACAAGGTGGACCGCATTGGCGACCCTCCCTTGGAACTGTATGATTTTTACAGCCTGGGACTGGGAGAGCTTTATCCCATTTCCAGTGTGCATGGCCACGGAACCGGCGACCTGCTGGAAGCAATCTGCGACCATCTGAATTTCCGTGAGCAGGAGGAGTTGGAGGAGGACCGCATCAGCGTGGCTGTGATTGGTCGTCCCAACGTGGGTAAATCCAGCCTTGTAAACCGCATTCTGGGTGAAAACCGCATGATTGTTGCAAACCAGGCAGGCACCACCCGTGATGCCATTGATAGCATGGTGGACAACAAGCACGGCAAATTCGTCTTTACCGATACCGCAGGCCTGCGCAAGCGTGGCAAGGTGGAAGAAGGGGTAGAGCGGTATAGCGTACTGCGCAGTCTTGCCGCTGTGGAGCGAAGCAACGTGTGTGTTATCATGATTGATGCAACTGTGGGCTTCACCGAACAGGACTCCAAGGTTGCAGGTTACGCCCACGAGCAGGGCAAAGCTTGCATTATTGCGGTGAACAAGTGGGATGCCATCGAAAAAGATGACAAGACCATGGATGCTTTCCGCAAAAAGCTGGAAAATGATTTCAGCTTTATGAGCTATGCACCTATTATCTTCATCAGCGCAAAAACCGGACAGCGTCTGGATAAGCTGTTTGAGATGATTCAGTATGTGGACCAGCAGAATGCCATGCGTATCACGACTGGTATGCTGAATGAGCTGCTGGCCCGTGCAACGGCTCGTGTACAGCCTCCCAGTGACAAGGGTCGCCGTTTGAAGATTTACTACATGACCCAGATTTCCACCCGTCCCCCCACCATTGTGTGCTTTGTAAACCGCAAGGATTTGTTCCACTTCTCCTATCAGCGGTATATTGAGAACCAGATTCGCCAGACCTTTGGCCTTGAGGGTACTCCCATCCGTCTGGTGGTGCGTGAACGTGGCGACGGTAACACAAAATAACACCGTGCCAATCAGAAATCACGGAAACGAAAGAAGGAGTGTGTTCCCATGGAATTGACCACAACCACCGTGTTACTCCTGCTGGCAGCCATGGCTGTGGGGTATCTGCTGGGTAGTATCAATTTTGGTGTGATTGTCAGCCGTTGCTTGTACCATGAGGATGTGCGCAGTAAGGGCAGCGGAAACGCAGGAACAACCAATATTCTGCGCACCTATGGAAAGAAAGCGGCGGCCCTGACCTTGGCAGGTGACATGGGAAAAGGAGCCGTGGCGGTTATCCTGGCACATGTTTTGATAGGCTGGGTTACAGGTTCTGACCTGAATGGCGTGTATGCGGGTTATCTGGCAGCCATTGGGGCGGTTTGTGGCCATCTGTGGCCAGTCTGGTTTGGCTTTAAGGGCGGCAAAGGGGTTGCCGTGGCAGCCGGTGCCATCCTGGCCAGCGAACCCATGGTTCTGCTTGCACTGGCGGCTGTATTTTTCCTGCTTGCCTTTACCACCCGCATTGTGAGCCTTTCTTCCATCACGGTGGCGGCCCTGTATCCTGTCTTTACCGGCCTTTGGTCCTGGTACGTGGGGCGGGATGTATGGATTACTACCTTGTGCGCCGCCATTATGGGTGGGCTGGTGATTTGGATGCACCGTGCTAATATTCAGCGGCTGAAAAATGGCACTGAATACAAATTCGGAGAAAAGAAGCCGAATCAATAAAGCCGGGGAATTCCATCCCAAACCATCATTTTTATAGCGTTAAAGAAAAACTCCCTGTTCAAAGCAGATTGCAATGGACAGGGAGTTTTTTTCTAAGTAAAAGCTTGAGATAACAGCAATTTTATCCTCCCAACGCTACACTCCACAGCACACAGTTACAATTCTGTGGGCCAGAGCGAGGATAGCAGGGGAGCAGTCGCCCTTGTTATATCCGCTGGGGAAATCCCTAACCCTTTACACAGCGGGGGGAACTTCCTCAGGAGTTGGCTCTGGGGCGGGTGCTTGCTCCGGAGGGGCGGGGGTGGGTTCAGGAGGAGCGGGTGTAACTTCCGAAGTAGGCTCTGGAGTGGGAACGGGGGTAGGCTCAGGAGTGCTTTCCACCACAGGTTCTGGAGTTGGCTCCACCACGGGTTCCGGTGTGGGTGCTTCGGTTACGGGAGGCTCGGTGGGAGCTTCCGGAACAGGAGTTTGCTCCACCACAGGCTCCGGAACAGGAGTTACTTCTGGTGCGGGAGCGGGGGTTTCCACCACTGGAACAGGAGTAGGTGCTTTGGTGGGAGCAGGGGTAGGTGTGGTGGCGGTGGCAACCACATCAATAGTGAAGGTTTCCTTCAACTCTTTGTAAGTGACAGTTACGGTCACAGAACCTTCTTTTTGTCCGGTTACAGCCAGTTGCAGGCCGTCATCCGTCGCCTTTAGTTCTGCCTTTGCAAGTTCAGGCTTGTCCAAGGAGACGGAAATATCCTCTACTGCGGGGATGGTTGCATCCTCTGGAGTAAAGGTCAGGTCAACGGTTTCGGTTTCTCCCACAACAAGCTCGTCGGGAGTATCCTCCAGCTCCATGCTTTCCGGCTCAATTACAACATTGATCTTGGTCTGGGCGGTGGCGGTTTGTGTGCCATCGGTCCACTGGGTGGTAATGATACAACTGCCGGTCTGGAGGCCAGTAACGAGGCCGGTTTCATCCACAGTAGCGATGGATTCATCGCTGGTGGTGAAGGTGAAATCCCCTTCCTGTTCAGGCTGAACCGCAGGTGTAAGCTGGCTTGTGGTGGTGCCATTCAACGCCAAAGTCAGGCTTGCGGGAACAGCAATCGTTAGGTCAGAACCAGTGACGGTTACAGTACATTTTGCAAAGAGCGCACTGCCGGTATCCCAGACGGAAATTTCGGTTTCTCCGTCGCTGATGGCGGTAACGTAGCCTTCAAAATCCACGGTAGCCACGTTGGGTTCACTGCTGCTCCATTTAAGGGAAAGGTTGTCCTCTTTTGTTTTGGGAATCAGCTGGTAAATCTGCCCTTGTTGCAGGGAAAATGTAGGCTCTAACGATAATTTACTGCCGCCTGCACAGCCGCTGAGCATCAGCGTGACGGCAAAAAGAAGAACCACCACGCTCCAAAGTTTTGTTCGTATCAAAAATATAACCTCCTTTTATGAATTGCTATTGCAAAAAGTAGAATCTATTTGAATTTCTACTCTATTATACCTAGATTCAGGCGGGATGGCAAGGGAATCCACCCAATAAGAAACACTCCACCCTGCCCAAAGTGGGGGAAGATGGAGTGTTTTGTTGTTACTGAGGATTGGAACGGCCTTGTTTGGGGTGCATCAGTCTCATGGCAAGTTTACACAGCCCATCCAAGCCCAGTGCCAAGACACAGCTCAGGATGCTGCCCCACAGGATTTTATAGGTGTTCAGGGTGCGCAGTCCATCGAACAGGATGCGTCCAAGACCACCTGCATTGATAACCGCCGCAATGGTGGCAATGCTTACCGTGCTGATGATGGCTAGCCGTATACCCGTAAAAATGGAAGGCAGAGCAAGGGGAAGCTGTACCCGCCAGAGCATCTGCAATCGGGTCATGCCCATGCCCAGTGCCGCCTGCTGAACGGCGGCATCCACACCTCGCAAGCCTTCGATAAAACTGCGCAACAAAAGATATTGGTTATATACAACCAGTACAATCAGGGCGGTAGTCTGCCCAAGCCCGGTGAATGGAATCATCAGGGCCAGCAATGCCATGCTGGGAACGGCATACAGTACCGAAAACACCTGCATCAAAAGCTGTCCAGTGCGGGGAAGTAACATGGCAACCAGGGTTAGTAAAGCCGCCAGAGCCAGGGATATGGCCAGGGCTTGCGCCGTCAAAACCAGATGCTCCATCAAAGCCTGCAACAGCTTGTCCTGCTGTTTTACCCAGAACGCAATCATGCCAAATCCTCCCAAAATGCTTCCTGCTGGCGCGCAGATGCAATCAGCCGTGCCACAAATGGGTCAGCAGGATGATGGAGGATGTTTTTCGGGGTTTCAAACTGGCTGATTTGCCCTTCATTCATTACCATCACCCGGTCGCCCAGCCGGAAAGCCTCATTGATGTCGTGAGTTACAAATAAGATGGTGGTTCCTAGCTGTTTTTGCAACCGGAGAAGCTCGTCCTGTAGTCCAAGGCGGGTGATGGCATCAATGGCGCCGAAAGGCTCGTCCATCAGCAGAAGAGGCGGCTGGGTAGCCAGGGCACGGGCAAGGCCAGCCCGCTGTTGCTGACCACCGGAAAGCTGGTGGGGGAAACGGGGGCTAAATTCTGCCGCAGGCAAGCCCACCAGTTCCAAAAGCTGGTGACAGCGTTCTCGTGTCTTTTTGTTGTCCCAGCCCAGCAAGGAGGGAACGGTAGCCACGTTTTGCTCAATGGTCATGTGGGGGAAAAGGCCAATCTGCTGAATTACATAGCCAATGTTCCGACGAAGCTGAACCGGGTTTTGGGTTGCAATCCCTTTACCAAACAGGGTAATGGTTCCACTGTCCGGCTCGTACAAACGGTTCACCATCTTCAGCAGGGTGGTTTTGCCACAGCCCGAAGAGCCTAAAATGGTGATAAACTCCCCCTCTTGCACCGAAAAGGACACCTGGTTTACAGCGGCGTAGTTTGCACCGGGAAACCGCTTGCTCACGTTTTCAAATACAACCGCAGCTTGCGCCATGGTAGATTCCTCCTTTTACTGGATGGATGCAAGGAAAGCGGCGGCTACGTCCTCGTATTCCTGTTTTTCCACATCCACCTGAGCGTTCATCTTGGTCAAGGTTGCGGTATCCAGCTTTGCGCTGACAGCATTCAGAACCTCTGCAATTTCAGGGTTCTGCTCCAGCACTTCATCCCGCACCACCGGAGCCAGGTTGTAAGGGGGCCATACCCGCTTGTCGTCCTCCAGCAGGGTGTAGGAATCGGTATCAGCCAGTGCGCCGTCGGTGGTGTAGCCAATGGTTACATCCGCTTCATTGCTGGACAGAACCTGATATTTCAGACCGCCGTCGTATACACGGGAATTTTTCCAGTCAAAAGGACCATACATGGCTTCCAGTGCGGGAAGGCCGTCCTCACGCACATCAAATTCACCCTGGGATGCAAAGCGAAGCTCGGAAGCGTGGGCTTGCAGGTCGGAAATAGTGGCGATACCAAGCTGCTGTGCCACATCGGTGCGGATGACCATGCCGTGGCCGTCATTTGCCTCGGCATAATCCAGCCAGGTAATCTGGAACTGCTTTTTGTATTCCTCTTTTACGGTGTCATACACCAGCTGAGGGTCGGTGATGGCATCCATACCCAGAACGGTCAAAAGGCCGGTGCCAGTGTATTCGGGGTATAGGTCAATTTCCTTGTTCACCAGAGAAGTGTGTACCAGAGAACCGGCAATGTCAAAGACACGCTCTACCTCAAAACCGGCATTTTCAAGGGCAAGTGCGTAAATTTCGGATACAATTAAACCTTCGGTAAAGTCTTTCGAGCCCACTCGGATGGCAGACTGGTTGGTTGCACTACCGGATGCAGAGCCGGAAGCACATCCTGCCAAGGAAAGAATCAAAGCGCCGCAGCTCAAGGCGGCAAAGCATCGTTTCAACGTCTTATTCATATTTATAACTCCTGTAAATGGTTGATTTTATCCTCGCAGAGAGGAAGCATAGGGCATCCATCTGCGTTGAATCAGTTCAAAGATAAGGCCAATGCACATGGCCAGTAAGGCGACAGAGCCGCCACCTACCACAAGCAAATCAGTGCGCATCAATCCAAGCCCGGTGAGAATCAGTCCACCCAGCCCTCCAGCACCAATTTTTGCAGCAATGGCCGCACTGGCCACAATTTCCACTGCGGCGGTTTTAACACCTACTAAGATTTGAGGCAAAGCAGAGGGAAGCTCCACCCGCCAAAACTTTTGATGCCCGTCCATACCCAGTGCCTGCGCTGTTTCCAGGTAAAAGGCGGGAATCTGGGCAAAGGCGGTGGTGGTATTCATTAAAATAGGGGGAACTGCAAGCAAAATCAATGCCACCAAAGCCGGCAACAGCCCCACCCCTAAAACCGGGATAAGCAAAATCAACACCGCAAGGCTGGGCACAATGCGAAGCACCTGAAAAATGCCGGTAATCCACCGTCCCATCTGCTGAAAGCGATGGCAACAATACCCCAAGGGAATCCCAATCAAAGCGGAAATACCCAAAGATAAAAGGGTAATCTGGATATGCTCAGCCAGACAGCGAAGATATTCAGCGCTATTTTGCGCAAAATAGGATTGCAGTTGAGAAAAGAAATCCATCATAGGCTTACTCCTATGGAAAAAGTTAGCAACAACCAGGAAAAGAAACCCCCTTGGCGTACTCTGTTTTGCAACATAGAACACCAAGGGGGGTACAGTAACCTAGGATTGAAGCAAAATATTACTCGTCCTCGCCCTCGTCATGACCGTGCATATGGTCGTGCTCATGAGAGCAACCAGAGCAGCAGCCATTGCAGGAGGGGATATCGTCCACGGGCAGACCGTTGCGCTTGCGGTAGTCAGCGATGGCGGCCTGCACAGCTTCTTCAGCCAGAACAGAGCAGTGGATTTTCTGCGGGGGCAGACCATCCAGAGCCTCGGTCACAGCCTTGTTGGTCAGCTTCAAAGCTTCCTCAACAGGCTTACCCTTAATCATTTCGGTAGCCATGCTGCTGGAGGCGATTGCACTGCCGCAACCAAAGGTGTTGAACTTTACGTCGGTGATTACATCGTTGTCAATCTTCAGGTAGATTTTCATGATGTCACCGCACTTAGCGTTGCCAACTTCACCGACACCGCTTGCGTCATCCATAGTACCCACGTTGCGGGGGTTTAGGAAGTGGTCCATTACTTTCTCACTGTATAACATATTCTTTCGTTCCTTTCTGAAGATCAGCCCAAACGGGGGAGATAGAACGCAGGTAAGCAACCACGTCGGTAACAGCCTGCACAACGGTATCCATTTCTTCCATGGTGTTCTCATGGCTCAGGCTCAAACGCAGAGAGCCGTGGGCAACCTCATGGGGCAAACCAATGGCCAGCAACACATGGCTGGGGTCCAGAGAACCACTGGTGCAAGCAGAACCGGAAGAAGCACAGATGCCCTTCTGGTCCAGCAACAGAAGCAGAGCTTCGCCCTCGATGCCCTCAAAGCAGAAGCTTGCACAGCCAGGCAGACGCTCCACTGCATCACCGGTCAGGGTGGAGTGGGGGATTTTGGAAATGCCCTCAATCAGGCGGTCCCGCATGGCGGTCAGCTTTGCGTTGTACTCGTCCATCTTTTCCACAGCTTCTTCCAATGCGGCAGCCATGGAAGCGATGGCGGGCAGGTTTTCGGTGCCAGCACGCTTGCCACGCTCCTGTGCGCCGCCCTCAATCAGGGTGGCAGGAGCAATGCCTTTGCGGATGTACAAAGCGCCAACGCCTTTGGGGCCGTGGAACTTGTGAGCGGACAGGCTGAGCATGTCAATGTTATCCTCCTGTACGTTCACGGGAAGATGGCCCACAGCCTGCACTGCGTCGGTGTGGAACAGAACGCCGTGCTTGCGGCAGATTTCACCAATCTGGCGCACCGGCTGGATGGAGCCAATCTCGTTGTTGGCGTACATGATGGTCACAAGGGCGGTATCCTCCCGCAGAGAAGCTTCCAGCTCATCCAGACGAACCATACCGTTGGAATGTACATCCAGATAGGTTACCTCAAAGCCCTGTTTTTCCAATTTTTGCAGGGTGTGCAGTACAGCGTGGTGCTCAAACTTGGTGGACACAATGTGTTTTTTGCCTTTACGCAGACCCAAAGTGGCACCGGTCAGAATTGCCTGGTTGTCAGCCTCACTGCCGCCGGAGGTAAAGATAATCTCACGGGGCTCACAGCCCAAAATCTCAGCCATTTTGCGGCGGCTGTCAGCCAAAGCGACAGCGGCAAGCTGGCCGGGAGTATGCAGGCTGGAGGGGTTGGCGTAGTTGTTTTCCATTACATCAAGCAGAACCTCGGTGGCCCGGCGGCTGGGTTTGGTGGTAGCCGCATTGTCAACATAAATCCGATTCATGGATATCCTCCTACCAATTTATAAAGCCACGGATTTCCTTCCGTGGTAAAGCGTTTAGTTCGGTGTGGGTGGAAATTCCACCCAGCCTCGCTGATTGTATGATAACACTTAATTCCCATTCAGTCAATAGGAAAAACGAAAAAGAAAATCCGTGGTTTTATCACACCAGGGAGTCCGGCAGGTTGCCGTCCACCAAATCCTGTAAGGTGATGCTTTCTAAAAAGCCACCAATCAGGCCCTCCAGCTTTTGCCAAAGGGGAAGGGTGTTGCACTGGTCTGCCCGTGGACAGGTGCCATCTGCACAGCCTCGGCAGTTTACCGGCATCAGCTCGCCCTCTGCCGCTTGCAGGATGGAGCGCACACTGTAGGAATCAGCGGGTTTTGCAAGCCGATAGCCGCCGGTTTTGCCCCGTCGGCTTTCCAGAAAGCCTGATTTATTAAGAACAGCCACAATTGCTTCCAGGTATTTCATGGAAATGCCCTGGCGCTGTGCAATGCCATTCAGCGAAACATAATCCTCGTCCGGGTTGTTCGCCAAATCCAGCATAACACGCAGTGCATAGCGGCCTTTAGTGGAAATCATCATGAGAGTGGTATACCTCGATCTACTAAACTTTTCTGAAACAAAAATATGGGATTAAACTCCCGCCAGTATAGTTTTATTGTGCAACACTTTTTTCAAAAAATCAAGGAGATTTACAAAACCGTGCAAAAAATCGAAAGGCGGGGAATGAAATTTGTGATGGATGCCATTCTTTCTCTTGTAAAAACAGCCGTTCATTCGTTATAATAGATAAGATATATAGAACAACGTAAGAAAGGGTTGAGCCCATGATCCATATTGCCATTGTGGAGGATGAAGTGGATTACGCCGTGATGCTGGAAGAGCTGATACAGCGATATGCGCAGGAAAGTGAGCAGACCATTCGTGTAAGCCGTTTTGCAGACGGCGATGAAATTGTAGAGGGTTACACCCATAAATACGACATTATCCTGCTGGATGTGGAAATGAAGTATATGGACGGTATGACAGCGGCGGAGGAAATCCGGCGGCAGGACCCGGAGGTGACGCTGATGTTCATCACCAACACCCCTCAATATGCGGTGCGTGGGTATGCGGTGGATGCAGTGGATTATATCCTCAAACCGGTGAGTTATTTTGCTCTGTCCCAGCGGCTTGGTCGTGCCATTGCCCGGATGCAAAAACGGCAAAAACGGTATATTGCCATCTCGGTTCGAGGGGGTGTGGTTAAGCTGGATGTGGACTCCATTCATTATATTGAAAGCCAGGGACACAATCTGTTGTTTCACACCGAATCCGGCGAATATGTGACCAGCGGCACCATGAAAGAGGTGGAGGAGCGGCTGGATGATGCCCATTTTTTCCGTTGTAACAAAGGGTATCTGGTCAACCTGGAACATGTGGATGGCATTCAGGATGGGTGCGCACTCATTAAGGGCAGGGCACTGCTCATCAGCCGTGGACGGAAGAATGATTTTATGCAGGCGCTCACTAACTACATGGGCGAGGTGATTTAATGGTTCCCATCTGGACAGAAATTCCACGCTTGCACACTGCGCTGGCGGAATGGCTGGCCTGCCTTGTGTATCTCTTTCCCATGGTACGGCAAATGGGTAAAAAAATCCCCGTTTCCCTATCCGCTGGGGCATTGGTGGTTCAGATGGTGTTTTTACAGCTCACCGACCATGTGCCCCTCTGGCTTTGGATGCCCTGTATGGCGGTGGCGGTGGGGCTGATGTATCTGTTTTTGTGGCTTGCCAGCGGACAGTTTGGATGGGCCACCATCTATCATTGTGCCCGGGCCTTTGTGCTGGCAGAATTTGCCGCCGCGCTGGAATGGCAGGCTTACCAAAGTCTTGTTCTTGTGGCAGGCTTTGAGGGTTATCTGTGGCAGTGGGTGACCATGCCGGTGGTGTACGTCGTTGTCTATGGCTGTGCTTTTTGGCTGGAACGGCTGGAAAAAAGCAATCAACCAGTACATCTGCGGTTTGGGGCACGGGATGCAGTGGGAGCGGCCACCATCGCACTGGCGGTATTTTTTATGAGCAATCTGAATTACGCCTTGCTCAGCCGCCCGTCCTCCAGTCCTCTTGCAGGGGACATTTTACAAACCCGTACCCTTGTGGATTTGGGCGGGCTGGCAGTGCTGTATGCCTATCACATTCAGCGCCGGGAACTGCAACTTCGGTATGAACTGCATTCCATTCAAAATGTGTTGCAAAATCAATACCATCAATACCAGCAGTCCAAGGAAACCATTGCCCTGATTGAACACAAATACCATGATTTAAAACACCAGATTGCCGCCTTGCGAACAGAATCGGATGCAAGCCGCAGGGAGGCATGGCTGGACGAGATGGAGCAGGAAATCAAGGCCTATGAAGCCCAGAACAAAACCGGCAACCCGGTGCTGGACACGGTGCTTACTGGCAAGATGCTTTACTGCCAAAAGCAGAATATCCAGCTTACCTGTGTGGCGGATGGAAGCCTGTTGGAGTTTTTAGATGTGCGGGATATCTGTACGATTTTTGGCAATGCGCTGGATAATGCCATCGAGTGTGAGCTGGGTGTGGAAGATAAAAGCCAGCGACTGATTCATGTAAATGTAAGCGTAAAAAAACGGTTTGTGGTGTTGCGGTTTGAAAATTATTGCCCCCAAGCCCCTGTCTTTGAGCAAGGTGTGCCCTTGAGCACAAAACAGGATGCACGCTATCATGGGTTTGGTTTTAAAAGCATTCAGTTCACGGCACAAAAATATGGGGGAACTGCCACGGCGGTGCATCAGGATTCCTGGTTTATTGTAAAGGTGCTTTTGCCTATCCCAGCTTCCTTAGCTTGCAAGCTGGCCAAGCAGCCCTCAAACAAGGAATAAAACTTCTGTTTTGGCAATATGTCGAAAAATGTAGGTTCTGGTTTGTGCTGATTGAACAAAAGCTAAATCCGTTTGCGCAGAAAATGCGCAGTTTGTGCAAGGGATAGGGCAAAACCCATCTGTTTGTGATACAATTACAAACAAGAGAGAAAGCGATTCGGTGCAAAGCGGTTTAAAATACGGCTCGCTTTCCAGATGCAAATTTAAATGCTGAAAGTTAAGGAGGAACTCGAAAATGTTGACCATCAACATGGATGACGTGCTGAATATCCTTAACACCCTGAAGCCCCACCTGATTGGCTTCGGCGTGGTACTGGTATTGGCGATTGTCGCAATGCTGGCTTGTGCTAAGCTCAGCAAGAGCAAAAAGTTCTTGATTCGCAGCGAGGCAGGTTTGGCCATCGCACTGGCACTTGGTATTACCTTGAACCTGGTTGCCTTTGGTCCCATGTACACTGTGATTAACCTGGCTATGGGCGGTGGCTCCATCAGCGAGGAAAGCATGGCGGAGGCATACGAGGTAAACCTGGAACTGGTGGGCGAGGGTGTAACCCTGCTGGAGAACAACGGCACCCTGCCTTTGGCAAGCGGTTCCAACCTGAACGTGTTCGGCTGGGCTTCTGTGGCTCCCGTATACGGTGGTGTTGGTTCCGGTGCACTGAATGACCAGTATGCTGTGACCGACCTGATTACCGGCTTGAAGAACGCAGGCGTCAACGTGAACCAGGATTTGGTGGATTTCTACGTTGATTACAAGGCCGAGCGTCCCAGCGTTGGCATGTGGGCACAGGATTGGACCCTGCCTGAACCCAATGTAAATCTTTACAGCAACGACCTGATGGAGGGTGCAAAGGCATTCTCTGACACCGCTATGGTGGTAATCTCCCGTCCCGGCGGCGAGAACGCAGATATGCCCACCGATATGGCAGCCGTAGTAGATGGCAGCTGGAAAGAGCGGGATGCTGTAAGTGGTAACTCCTATTTTAATGGTACTTACGATGATGCCCTGAACGAAGGCAACGACTGGGATGCAGGGGATCACTATCTGGAGCTGAGCAACCGTGAAGAAGAGATGCTCAAGCTGGTATGCGATAACTTTGATAAGGTTATCGTGCTGATTAACACCAACAACGCCATGGAACTGGGCTTCCTGAAGCAGTACGGTGTGGATGCAGCTGTATACGCTCCCTGCCCTGGCCAGAACGGCTTTGATGCAGTGGGTCAGGTGCTGACCGGTGCAGTAAACCCCTCCGGTAAGACTGTGGATACCTGGATTTATGACCTGTTCCAGTCTCCCACCGCCAACAACTTTGGCCAGTTTGTCTATGACAACATGCAGGAGCATACAGTGGTAAGCACCAACTTTATCACCGGAGAGGAAACCACTGCTCTGCCCAGCTTTGTTAACTATGTGGAAGGCATCTACGTTGGCTACCGTTTCTATGAAACCGCTGCCGCCGAGGGCCTGATTGACTATGACAGCGTGGTGGCTTATCCCTTTGGCTATGGTCTGAGCTACACCACCTTTACCCAGGATATGGGCACCATCAGCGAAGCAAATGGTGAACTGAGCTTTGACGTAACTGTTACCAACACCGGAAGCGTGGCAGGTAAGAATGTGGTACAGGTGTACTACAACCCGCCCTACACCAACGGTGGTATTGAAAAGGCAACTGCAAACCTGGTTGCTTTTGACAAGACTGATTTGTTGCAGCCCGGCGAGTCCCAGACTCTGACCATCAGCTTTAAGGCAGAGGACATGGCTTCCTATGACTCTTATGGCGAAAAGGCCTATGTGCTGGAGCAGGGCGACTATATCATCAGCATCAACAGCGACTCTCACACCATTCTGGACAGCGAAGTATACCATCTGGACAGCACCATCGTTTACAAAGAGGGTCGTTCCACTGACAAACAGGCTCCCACCAACCAGTTCGAGAACGTGGAGGGTGACGTAACCTATCTGTCCCGTAAGGATGGCTTTGCCAACTACCAGGAAGCAACTGCTGCTCCTGCAAGCCTGTCCATGTCCGAGGAGCACAAAGCTACCTTCATCAACAACGCAAACTAAAATCCCCAGGATTACAACAATCCGGACGATGTAATGCCCACCGTTGGTGCAAAGAACAACCTGAAACTGGTGGATATGCGCGGCGTGGCATACGACGATGCGCAGTGGGATTTGTTCCTGGATCAGCTGACCGTGGATGACATGAAAGAGCTGATCGCAATGGGCGGTTACCAGACTGCTCCTCTGGATAGCATCGGCAAGGTACAGACTTATGACTGTGACGGCCCTGCATCCATCAACAACAACTTCACTGGCCAGGGTTCCATCGGCTTTGCAGGTACTGTAATGATGGCTTCCACCTGGAATGCAGAAACCGTGTATAAGTTTGGTTCTTCCATTGGCCGCATGGCAGACGAGATGGAGGTATCCGGCTGGTACGCACCTGCTATGAACATCCATCGTTCTGCTTTCAGCGGACGTAACTTCGAGTACTACTCCGAAGATGGTGTGCTCAGCGGCAAGCTGGCTGCACAGGCCATCCGTGGTGCAGAAGAGCATGGTGTATATGCTTACATCAAGCACTACGCTTTGAACGACCAGGAAACTAGCCGTAACAGCATGCTGTGCACCTGGGCAAATGAGCAGTCCATCCGTGAAATTTACCTGAAACCCTTTGAAATCAGCGTAAAAGAGGGTGGCGCAGATGCCGTAATGTCCGGCTTCAACTACATTGGTACAGAATGGGTTGGCGCTTCCAACGCAGTGTGCAACATCGTTCTGCGTGATGAATGGGGCTTTGTGGGCATGGTGCTCACCGACTACTTCGGTGTGTACGGCTACATGAACGCTGACCAGGCTGTGCGTAACGGTACTGACTTCTGCTTGGTAAACTACCCCACCGAAACCAACTACCTGAAGGATACCAGCAGTGCAACTGGCCTTCTGGCTGCCCGTCAGGCTTCCAAGAACATCCTGTACACCGTTGTGAACAGCCGTGCTTACATGGAAGAAAACCTGAACCCCGGCATGCCCGTTTGGGAGATTGCAATCATTGCTGTGGACGTGGTACTGGTGCTGGCACTGGTACTGGTAGAGGTACAGGTTGTGAAGGCTTACCGTAAAAAGGCTCGTCAGGAAGCAGAAGCTGCCGCTGCCGCCGCTGCTGCCGTACAGAGCGAAGAATAAGCGATATACAACCGAGCAATGCCCGGAATATCCCTAGATTAAGCAACCCAGGGTCTTTGCGCGAACCTTCGCACAAGGACTCTGGTTTGTTGCATTAGATTCCAATGAATTGGATAAGCCTGGAAGACCACTTGGGGAACGATAGGCCAAAGGCTGGAGGAAAGGCTGTCGTGCCAATCTTTGGCGGAAACAGCGGTGCTTTCAAGACACACAAAGGAACTAAAATCCAAAACAAAAGGAGCTTTTCGTATGCAGTACAAGGATTTAATTGCCCAGATGACTCTGGAGGAAAAATGTAGTCTGCTTGCAGGTCAAGATATGTGGACCACTCGAGCCATTGAGCGACTGGGTATCCCCAGCATTTTTCTGTCGGATGGTCCCACCGGTCTGCGTAAACAGATGGGTGCGGGAGATCATCTGGGACTGAATGCCAGTGTACCTGCAACCTGTATCCCCACCGCCGCTACCATGGCAAACAGCTGGAACCCGGAACTGAGCGAGCAGGTAGGCCAGCTGGTGGGTGAAGAGGCCGCAAAACATCAGGTAAATGTGCTGTTGGGACCTGGTCTGAACATCAAGCGTAGCCCCCTGTGTGGTCGTAACTTCGAGTATTTCTCCGAGGACCCCTATCTGTCCGGTAAGATGGCTGCCGCCTTTGTCCGTGGCGTGCAGAGCAATGGTATTTCCGCCTGCCCCAAGCACTTTGCGGTAAACAGCCAGGAACTGCGCCGTATGGCAAGTGACAGTGTTTTGGATGAACGTACCCTGCGGGAAATCTATCTGACTGGATTTGAAATCACCGTCAAGGAAAGCCAGCCTAAGACCATCATGAGCAGCTATAACATGGTGAATGGTACTTACGCCAACGAAAACCGCCATCTTCTGCGGGAGATTCTGGTGGAGGATTGGGGCTACCAGGGTGCAGTTGTCACTGACTGGGGCGGCTCCAACGACCATGTGGAGGGCGTGCGTGCAGGTAGCCATCTGGAGATGCCCGGTACCGGCGGCGACAGCGACCGGGAACTGGTACAGGCTGTTAAGGAAGGCCGTCTGAGCATGGAAGAGCTGGATGAGCGTGTGGACGAGATGTTGCGGCTGGTGTTCTCGGTATCTGAGGCAACCAAACAGCCCGGCACCTTTGATGTGGATGCTCACCATGCACTGGCTGAAAAAGCAGCCGAGGAAACCGTGGTTCTGCTGAAAAACGAGGACAACATCCTTCCTTTGGCGGCAGGCACCAAGGTGGCAGTGCTGGGTGATTTTGCAAAAACTCCCCGTTATCAGGGCGCAGGTTCCAGCATGGTAAATCCCACCAAACTGGACACTGGTCTGGAATTGCTGAAAGATATGCCGCTGGAGAGCATCGGCTATGCACAGGGCTATCAGAGAAACAACAAGCAGGATGCTCAGTTGTTGCAACAGGCGGTGGAACTGGCTTCCAAGGCAGACAAGGTACTGCTGTACATGGGCTTGACTGAAATCAGCGAGACTGAAGGCATGGACCGCAGTCACATGCGGATTCCGGAAAATCAGATTCAGTTGCTGGAGGAAGTTGCCAAGGTCAACCCCAACGTGATTGTGGTGTTTGCAGGTGGTAGTCCGGTGGAAATGCCCTGGCTGGACCACTGCAAGGCTCTGGTACATGGTTATCTGGGTGGTCAGGCAGGTGCTGGCGCAGTGCTGCGGGTGATTACTGGTCAGGTAAACCCCAGCGGCAAGCTGGCAGAAAGCTATCCCATGGCTCTGGAGCAGAACCCCACTAGCCATTACTATCCCGGACAGCAGCGCAGCAGCGAATACCGTGAAAGCCTGTATGTGGGCTATCGCTATTATGAAACTGCTCAGGTTGCAGTTCGTTTCCCCTTTGGTTTTGGCCTGTCCTACACCCAGTTCGAATACAGCGATTTGACCGTGAATGAGCAGGGTGTACAGTTCAAGATTACCAATACCGGAAAGATGGACGGTGCAGAGATTGCACAGCTGTATGTGGCACTGCCCCAGTCCAAAATCTTCCGTGCCGCCAAGGAGCTGAAAGGCTTTGCTAAGGTGTTCCTGAAGGCCGGCGAGAGCAAAACTGTTTCCATTCCCTTTGACGACAAGACCTTCCGTTACTTCAACGTGCAGACCAATGCCTGGCAGGTAGAGGGCGGCAACTATCAAATCATGGTTGGTGCCAGCGTGGCAGACATCCGTCTGGAACAGCAGTGGCAGGTGCAGGGCGATGAAGCTCCCTGTCCTTACCAGGCCAGCCAGATGCCCAGCTACTACTCCGGCAAGGTGGAGCAGGTGGGCGATGCGGAATTCACCGCCCTTCTGGGCCACGAGATTCCCAATCCCAACTGGAACGCAGAGGGCCTGCTGGGTCTGAATGATGCAATCTGCCAGATGTACTATGCAAAAAGCGGCCTGGCTCGCCTTGTGTACCGGATTTTGACCCACTTTAAGGATAAGAGCATCGCAAAAGGTGAGCCGGATTTGAACATCCTGTTCATCTACAACATGCCCTTCCGTGGCCTTGCCAAGATGACCAATGGTGCGGTTACCATGGATATGGCACGGGCCATCCTCACCATTGTGAACGGACATTTCTTTAAGGGTGTGGGCGAACTTGTAAAAGGCGCTATGGCGGCTCGCAAAAAATCCTAATCCAATCTGGAAAACAGCACAATAAGAAAGGTATGATAGAAGATGACCGGCGTAAAAAAATGGATTGATGCACACCCCGATTTGTGGGAGTTTATCCTGTTTAACATTCTGTCCAACTGTGCCACTGTAACCAATTTTGTGGTGATGTGGATTTGCACGGGCTTTGTGTTTACCTCCTTTGCAAACCAGCCCTTCCAGTTTTTTATCTTCAACTACACCAACGTGGAAAGCGACCTGGGCCTTTGCGGCTTTTTGAGCTTTCTGGTGGCAACTGCTGCGGCACAAACCGTGAACTTCTTTGTGCAGAAAAACTGGGTGTTTAAGTCCAACGCCGCATTTGGTAAGGCAGTGCCCAAATATGTGGTGCTGGCAGTGGTGCTGGTGATTATTTCCGCCGCATTACCCGCTTACAGCCAGTCCTTCTTCTTGGGTCTGGGTGTACCCCAGGGCTTTGCTCCCACATTGGCAAACATTGTGAATATCGTGGTGCAGGTTGTGATTAGCTATCCCGCCATGAAGTTCTTCATCATGCCCAAAAACGGTTGATAACCTTTTCCCCCTGTGTGCCCATGGCGCCGGGGGGATTTTTTACATATTCTGTGCCAGCCGGGTGCAAAAATTGATAGAAAATTAAGAAAAAAGCATCAAACCACTCCGGAATGGTTGACACCTCTATGGAAAAAATGGTACACTTTTGATGTAATTTTTAGGAAGGCGTTCACAAACCGACTTTGGCAGTCTATGTGGGCGTCTTTGCTTTGTGTATGTTCAAAAATCAGCCAGCTGTTGGTACAATAGCGGGATTTTTGGGCGGTAAGCCAAAACAAAGGAGCAATGCGAATATGTTAACTGCAATTACCGGAATCAACTGGGGCGATGAAGGCAAAGGACGTATGGTGGATCTGCTTAGCCAGGAGTACAACATTGTGGTGCGTTACCAGGGCGGCAACAACGCTGGTCATACTGTGGTAACACCTGAAGGTAAGTTTGTACTGAACCTGCTGCCCAGCGGTATCCTGCGTTCGGACGTAACTTGTGTTATGGGCAACGGCATGGTGATTGACCTGGCACATCTGGACAAGGAAATTGCGGCTCTGCGCCAGCAGGGGGTTGCCATTGATCCTTCCCACCTGAAAATCAGCGACCGGGCCACCATCTGCATGCCCTACCATGTGGAAGAGGACGGTCTGGAAGAGGACCGTCTTGCAAAAAGCGGCAACCAGTTTGGTTCTACCCGCCGCGGCATTGCCTATTCCTATGGCGATAAATTCATGAAAAAGACCCTGCGCATGGGTGACCTGCTGAGCTTGGATGAGTCGGTGAAAAATCGACTGGCTACCATTGTGGAGTGGAAAAACCTGACCATGCAGGGCGCATACGGCGCAAAGCCCATTGATTTGGAAGAGATGTGGGCATGGTGCCAGAAATATGCCGAGATTTTCCGTGACTACATCTGCGATACCGGCGCATTCCTGGATGAAGCAGACCGCCAGGGACAGAAAATTCTGTTTGAGGCACAGCTGGGCGCCCTGCGGGATATCGACTTTGGTATCTATCCCTTCACCAGCTCTTCCAACGTAATTGGTAGCTATGCCCCCATTGGTGCAGGCATCCCCGGACGCAAGCTGGACAAGAGCATCGGTATTATGAAGGCATATTCCAGCTGTGTGGGCGAAGGTCCTTTCACTGCTGAACTGGCAATGACCGAGGAAGAGAAGAACGAGCTGCGCAAGGCTGGCAACGAGTTTGGTGCCGCCACCGGACGTCCCCGCCGTGTAGGTCCCTTTGACGTGGTGGCAAGCCGCTATGGTGTATTCTGCCAGGGTGCAGACGAGCTGGCCTTGACCCTGCTGGATGTGCTGGATTACATGGAGCAGATTCCCGTGGTGGAAAAGTACCTGGTGAATGGCAAGGAAGTGGACCGCTTCCCCATGGGCGAGGCACTGGATCTGGCAAAGCCGGTGGTAACCTATCTGCCCGGCTGGAACTGTGACATTACCGCCTGCCGCACCTGGGACAGCCTGCCCCAGCAAGCAAAGGATTACGTGGAATATCTGGAAAAGGCAGTGGGTTGCAAAATCAAGTATGTGTCTGTGGGTGCTTCCCGTGACGCTTACCTGGTGCGGGAGTAATCCGTTTTAAACCTGTTCCCTAAAAACATAGCGATAATAAAACTCCCGGCAGAATCTCCTGCCGGGAGTTTTTGTTTATGCTTCTTGGTTTTTTTGATAAATCAACAAAAGACCTTTGAGCAGCAAAGCATCGTCAATGGTGATGGAGTGACGGCAATGGGGGACAATCACATGGGCAAGGCCGCCGGTGGCCACCACTGTGGCGGGTTCACCCAGTTCCTCCTCAATGCGGTCAATCAGGCCATCCAGACAGGCGGCATTTCCATAGATAATGCCGCTTTTCATGCATTCGCTGGTGTTTTTGCCAATCAGTCGACGGGGGCGGTCCAGCCCAATTTTGGAAAGCTGGGACGTTTGGCGCACCAAGGCTTCCAGCGAGGCATTCACACCCGGCAAAATCATGCCGCCGATGTAGCATTTGTCCTTGTCCACCACTTCCACGGTGGTGGCGGTGCCAAGGTCGATGATAATCAGGGGGACGGGATAATCCCGCACGCCAGCCACGGCACACACCACCCGGTCACTGCCAAGCTGGGCAGGGTTATCCATCTTGATGTGCAGGCCGTTTTTCACCCCCGGCCCAACCACCATAGCCTTGTGCCCGGTGGCGGTGGTAATGGCCTGGCCGATGCGCTGGGTAATGGGGGGAACAACCGAGGAAAGAATCACTCCGTCAATCTGGGAAATATCCACATGGTACATTTCCAAAACGTTTTTAAAGCTGATGGCATATTCCAGAGAGGTTTTGCTTAAATCGGTGGAAAGACGCTCCACAAAGGCGATGTTTTCCTCCGACTCCAGATAGCCAATCACGATATTGGTGTTGCCGACGTCTAGTGCTAAAATCATGGAAAATACTCCTTTTACTTAACCCTGTTTGCGATAATGCAAAAGAGGGGTGCCAATTAGAATAGTAAGGATAACAGCCACCACGGCTTCCGGGATGCCGTTAATTGCAATAATGGACAGAATCACCGAATAAGCCCCTTGTCCTGCGGTGGCTTTTAAGGCGGCATACTGTTGACCGAATAACAGATAAATCAGATGCATTACCAAAAGGGTGTTGGTCATGGCGCCGGAAAATCCTGCTGCACCAAGGGCCAGAACCGAGCGAGGATTTTTGGATAGTTTGCGTACCGCCTGGAAAACATAGTACGGGACGATTCCCGTCAAAATCCGGGGTACAAAGCAGATAACCAAACTGGCCCAGCTTCCATGTACGTCCCCCACACTGTAAAAAGGGGAGAACACAAAGGAAGTGATAACAGGCTGAAAGGTGTTGCTCCACAAGCTGGTTAATCCAAACAGTCCACCCAGTACAGCGCCTGCCTTTGGCCCAAGCAAAATGGAGCCTAAGATGACGGGAAGGTGGAGGATGGTGGCCCGGGTAAACCCTAATGGTACATAGCCCAAAAAGGGAACACTGGCCATTACCAGAATGAGGGCGGAAAACAGCGCCAGCTGTACCAGTTGCCTGGATTTTTGGGAAGAGTTCTGTTGTTTCATAAAAATACCTCCTGTTATTATTCCCGAACAATGCGGGATACAATACCTCTCAAGTATAGCATTTATCTAAATCATGGCGCAATAAAAACTAGAAAACAGATGAAAAAAACGGGGGAATATGATAAAATAGACCTAACCACAGGTGCGCCCTGCGCACCGGAAAATCAGGGGTGTCCTATGCTAAAAGGAAAACGTGTTGTTCTTGCGGTGTGCGGTGGCATTGCCGCCTATAAAATGGCAACCATGGCCAGCCTGCTTGTAAAACAGGGGGCAGAGGTGCAGGTTATGATGACCCAAAATGCCACAAATTTCATCACGCCCATCACCTTTGAAACCCTGACCGGGCGCAAGTGCCTGGTGGATACCTTTGACCGGAATTTTAATTTTGAGGTGGAACATATCTCGGTGGCAAAGTGGGCGGATTTGGTGCTGATTGCCCCGGCTACCGCCAATGTCATCGGTAAGATGGCCCACGGCATTGCGGATGATATGCTCACCACAACCCTGCTTGCCTGCACCTGTAAAAAATTGCTGGCTCCTGCCATGAATACCCAGATGTATTACAACCCGGCGGTGCAGGAAAACCTGAAAACCTTGGAGCGGTATGGCATTGAACTGATTCAGCCCACCGCCGGCCTGCTGGCCTGTGGAGATATTGGGGTGGGCAAGATGGCGGAACCCCAGGATATGCTCCGGTACATTCAGCGAGAGCTGGCCTTTGACAAGGATTTACAGGACTTGCGGGTGCTGGTGACTGCCGGCCCCACCCAGGAAGCCATTGACCCGGTGCGGTTTATCTCCAACCATTCCACCGGAACCATGGGATATGCACTGGCGGAGATTTGTATGCTCCGTGGCGCACAGGTAACATTGGTGACTGGAAAAACCGCCCTGCAACCGCCGCCCTTTGTGGAGGTTGTGCCTGTAACCACCGCCGCTCAGATGTATGAGGCGGTCACAAGCCGAAGCGGGGAGCAGGACATTATTATTAAAGCGGCGGCGGTGGCGGATTTCCGCCCGGCGCAGATGGCCACCGAAAAGGTGAGAAAACAAGATGGCTTCGGCTCTCTGACGCTGGAACGCACCCAGGACATCTTGCTCAGCCTGGGCGAGCAGAAGCCAAAGGGGCAATTCCTGTGCGGATTTGCCATGGAAACCCAGGACTTACTGGAGCAAGCCCGTGCCAAGATGGAGCGCAAGCATCTGGACATGATTGTAGCCAACAACCTGAAGGAACAAGGGGCAGGATTTGGCACTACAACCAACCAAGTGACTCTTCTTTGGCCAAAGGGAGAGGAAAAGCTGGCCTGCATGGGTAAATTGCAGGTGGCAGAACAAATTGTGGACAAGATTGTGGCACTGCGCCAGGAGGGGTAAAAAGCACCTCTCTGGCACAGGCCGCATACACTGAGCCGGAAGCTCTTATAAGAGCAGGGTCAGTGAAAGGAAGAGAAAGACAATGTTTTATTTTGAAGCAAGCCGACCAGACCTGAACGAAGGAGTGGAGCTTTGGCAGAACACACCGGGAGCGGTTCTTTTGGATGTGCGCACCCGGCTGGAATATCTATCGGGGCATGTTCCGGGCAGTCTCAGCCTGCCCATGGAGCATCTGGAGCAGATTCAGATTGACCCATCCGTGCCGTTGTTTGTCTATTGTAGAAGTGGACGGCGCAGCGAGGAAGCGGCCCAGTGGCTGAATCAGCATGGATACAATGCAATGAATGTGGGCGGTATCATTGAATACGACGGCCCGCTGGAGTAAGTAAACACCAATACAGAAAAT
>JAHLFP010000024.1 GCA_018883715.1 Candidatus Allofournierella pullistercoris
GCGAGTGGTTTTCGATATACAATAAGACCGCCCCTTATAAAGGCGGTCTTTCTTTTTTCATTCAAGTATTTAAGCTTGACTGGCTAAGATACTTTCCGGAAACTGTCCTTGGCATCAAAACCGTTCCACACCATCTTTTGTAATGCGAGCCATGACGAGGGGCGGCAGAACTGGCTTTTCCTGTCCAAAGGACAAGGCAGAACAGAACAGCTCCTCGGCCGGCTGGAATTTATCCTGAGACTGAGCATAGAAGGTGGCGATGCACTCCCCTTTTTCCACCCAATCTCCCGTTTTCTTGTGCAGAACAATGCCAGCGGCATAATCAATGGAATCCTCCTTGGTGATGCGTCCTGCACCCAACAGCACGCTGGAAATGCCCACCTGCTCGGTATCCATCTGGGTAATATAGCCGGTTTCAGGGGCTGTCACGGCGTATTCATAAGCGGCTTTTTCAAATTGATTTGGGTCATCCAACACCCGGACATCCCCACCTTGTGCCTGGAACATCTGGCGCAGTTTCTCCATTGCCGCACCGCTTTCCACTGCTTGCTTTGCCATGGACAGGCACTCTTCCACGGTTCCCTTGCCAGCCAGATGGAGCATATTAGCCGCCAGCTGGTAGCAAACCTGGGTTAAATCTTCCGGGCCATTGCCTTTCAAGACCTGAACCGATTCCATTACCTCAAGGCTGTTGCCAATGTTGTGTCCCAGCGGGGTATCCATATCGGTGATGAGAGCCGCCACCTTGCGGCCATTGTGCCAGCCGATGCTTACCATGGCCTGTGCCAAGGCAATGGAATCATCCAGCGTTTTCATGAATGCGCCGTTTCCTGTCTTTACGTCCAGCAGAATGCAATCCGAGCCAGCAGCCAGCTTTTTGCTCATGATGGAGGAGGCAATCAGGGGAATGGAACTCACCGTGGCGGTCACATCCCGCAGAGCATACATCTTTTTATCCGCAGGGGCCAGATTTCCACTTTGTCCAATGACGCTGATGCCAATGTCATTTACCTGACGGAAAAACTCCTCCGGCTCCAGAGCGGTGCGTGTACCGGGAACAGACTCCATCTTGTCCACTGTGCCACCAGTGTGGCCCAGTCCCCGGCCGCTCATCTTTGCAATCTTTACCCCGCAGGCGGCTACAATGGGGGTAATTACCAAGGTGGTTTTATCCCCTACTCCTCCGGTGGAGTGCTTATCTGCCTTGATTCCCTGGATGGCAGACAGATCCACCATATCACCGGAATGAGCCATAATATCGGTCAGTTCTGCAGTTTCCTGTTCGGTCATACCTTTTAGGTAAATTGCCATCAGCAGGGCACTCATCTGGTAATCTGGCACAGAACCGCCCACAAAACCATTCACCGCAAACTCCAGTTCCTGGCGGGTCAGCTGGTGGCCGTCTCGTTTTTTTGCGATAATATCATACATGCGCATAGAACTTATTCCCCTTTGGTGGTTGTTGTTTATATCATACTGCACCCATCTGAAAAAACAAACCTGTCCCCACAAGAACTGGCTTGCAGGGACAGGATGAAGCAGATTATCGGCTTCCTTTATCGTAAGGAATGCCTTCTGCCTTAGGTGCACGGGATTTTTTGCTGGTGAAAATCAGCAGAATCATGGTTACAATATAGGGCAGCATCTGGTAGATGTTGCTGGCGGATTTTACCCCCTCGAAGGTGGGCAGGAAGGGAATGGTTGCACTGTAGGAGGCAACCACCTTGAACAAGGCGAAGAACAGCGAACCGCCCAGGATACTCCAGGGATTCCAGTTGCCGAAAATCATAACAGCCAGCGCCAAGAATCCATAGCCGCCTACGCTGGAAGCAAAGGTGCTACCAGCGGCCAGGGTGTAAGCAAAACCGCCAATTCCACCCAGGAAGCCACCAATCATCACACCTGCATAGCGCATGGTGTACACATTGATGCCCACCGAGTCCGCCGCCTGGGGATGCTCACCACAGGCACGCAGACGCAGGCCAAATTTGGTGCGGAACAAAAGGATATATGCACCAATCAGAAGCAGGATGGCCAGAGGGGTGGTAATGTAGAAATACTTAAACACCAGGTTGTTCCAAAAGCTTGGTTCTGCCTCCTGCAAACCAAAGGTTGCACGAGTGATGCGAACCCAGCTGGGAATCTGAATCTGGGTCTGACCCTGACCCTGAATGGCCCAGGTCAGTACCACTGCAAAGGCAGGTGCAAACTGGTTCAGTGCAGTACCACCAATGGTCTGGTCCGCCTTCAAGTTGATGGCCGCAAATGCCAAAAACAGAGAGTACAGAACACCAAACACACCTGCCACCAGCACAGCACCCAGCACTGCAAGCTGGGGATTCACGTTCCCAAGCCCTGCCGCATCCATGGCTTTCAGGCAGAGGCAAGCGGCCAGAGCGCCGATAATCATAATACCTTCCAACGCAATGTTAATTACACCGGAACGCTCGCTGAACATACCGCCCAGTGCCACCAGCAACAGGGGCACAGCAAACACGATGGTACAGCTCAAAACATTGGCTAATGTAATCATTGTTTGTCCTCCTTTGTTGCCTTGGGCTTAAATGCTTTGCCCAGCAGGTTGCGAACCAGCAAGCTGAAGGCCGCCAGATAGATGATAACCGAGATAATGATGTTCACCGTCTCGGTGGAGAAGTTGGGCTGCATAGCACTTCCACCAACACTCAGATAGCTGATGAAAAGCGCAGTGAAGATGGTGCCAACGGGGTTGGAGTTTGCCAGCAAAGCCACGGGAATACCGTCAAAACCACGGGACAGGATGGCCTTTTCCAGCACGTACTGACCGGTACCAGCCAGATAATAAAGGCCGCCACCAATACCAGCCAGAGCGCCTGCAATTACCATGCTCAACACAATGTTCCGGTTTGCGTTGATACCTGCGTACAGGCTGGCATTTTTGTTCAAGCCACAGGCTTTCAGCTCGTATCCAAAGGTGGTCTTGTTCAGCACCACATACATCACAATCGCCAGAATGATGGCAATGAAAATGCTGATGTTCATATAGGTAGAGCCAAACAGCTTGTCCAGTCCCAAACGGGGAATCATGGCATCCGGGTTTGCCTTTGCCAGGTCCGCAGTACGGTCGCTGTTGGTTGCACCCCAGTAGTTTGCCAGCGTCATGGGCAGGTTGGCAAAAATCAGGTTAATCAGATACACACCAATCCAGTTGAACATGATGCTGGTAATAACCTCGTTCACGTTGAACAGCGCCTTGAAGAGTCCAGGGAACAGACCCCAAACTGCACCGCCCACCATAGAGCCTAGCAGACAAACCCACCAGGGCATCTGGAACTGGGTGGCAAGCAGGATTGCGCAGAAAGCGCCCATGGTGTACTGACCGGGTGCGCCAATGTTAAACAGACCGGTCTTAAATGCAAAGCCCACCGACAGGCCGCACATCATCAAGGGAGCAGCCTGATACAGCACCTTTGCAAAGCTGTTCAGGTTGCTTATACCGTTGCTCAGCAATGCGCCCATACCATCCAATGCGGCGGGGGCATTCAGCGCCAAAAGCAACAGAAAACCGAACAGCAAACCGGCCAGAATGGTAATCACACTGGACATAAAACCTACATAGGCTGGGCTTGCAAGTTTTTGTTTGAATTGTTTCATCATCTTATGCCTCCTTGCGTTTTGCACCGGACATATACAGACCCAATTCCTGCACGGTGGTCTGCTTGGGGTCCAGCTCGCCCACAATTTCACCTTCGTACATCACAAGGATGCGGTCGGACAGGTTCATCACCTCGTCCAGCTCCAGGCTTACCAGCAACACGGCCTTGCCCTTGTCACGCTCGGCCACCAACTGCTTGTGAATATACTCGATGGCGCCTACGTCCAAGCCACGGGTAGGCTGTACCGCAATCAGAAGCTCCGGGTTTTTGTCAATCTCTCGTGCAATAACCGCTTTCTGCTGGTTGCCGCCGGACATAGCACGAACAATGGTATCTCTTCCCTGTCCACTGCGCACATCGTACTGCTCAATCAGGCGGTCTGCATATTCATTCATGGCATTTTTATTCAAAAAGCCGTGACTCTGGAAAGGTTCTTTCCAGTAACTTTGCAGAATCATATTTTCCGCCAAGGTGTAATCCAGCACCAAACCATGTTTGTGCCGGTCCTCCGGAATATGGCTCATGCCATCTATGGAGCGCTCCCGCACCGAAGAATGGCTAATATCCTTACCACACAGGTGGATGCTTCCCTCGGTGATTTTTTCAAGGCCGGAAAGACCGTACACAAACTCGGTCTGGCCGTTGCCCTCAATGCCTGCAATGCAGACAATTTCGCCACGCCGCACATCAAAGGACACACCCTTGACTGCATTGTTGTCGTGCAATTTGGAGGGGACCACCATGTTGCGCACTTCCAGAACGGTTTCTCCCGGCTGGCAGGGCTTTTTCTCCACTGCAAAGCTTACATCACGGCCTACCATCATGCGGGAAAGCTCTTCCTTGTTGGTATCCGCAATGTTGACGGTTCCAATGCAACGACCCTTGCGCAGTACGGTGCAACGGTCTGCTACTGCCATAATCTCGTTCATCTTGTGGGTGATGAAGAGAATGCTTTTGCCCTCTTTTTTGAACTGACGCATGATTTCCATCAGCTCGTCAATTTCTTGCGGAGTCAAAACAGCGGTAGGTTCGTCAAAAATCAGAATATCGTTTTCCCGGTACAGCATCTTCAGGATTTCCACTCGCTGCTGCTGTCCCACGCTGATATCCTCTACCATGGCATCCGGGTCTACCTGAAGGCCGTACTGCTCGGACAGAGCCATAACCTTTTTGCGAGCTTCCTTGCGCTGTAAAAAGCCAAATTTGCCCGGCTCAACGCCCAGCACAATGTTATCCAGGACGCTGAATACATCCACCAGCTTAAAGTGCTGGTGCACCATTCCGATACGCAGGTCGTTTGCGTCGTTTGGATTCTTGATTTTTACCTCTACGCCGTCTTTTTTAATTATACCCGATTCCGGCTGATATAACCCAAACAGCACGCTCATCAGGGTGGATTTACCCGCACCGTTCTCTCCCAAAAGTGCGTGTACTTCGCCCTTTTTTAGCTGCAAAGTGATGTTGTCATTTGCCTTAATCCCCGGAAATTCCTTTGTGATATTCAGCATTTCGATGACATATTCACTCATCCACTCTTCCTCCTTTGTGTCCAAACCAGCATAACACTGGGCAGGTTACTTACAAAATAACTTGTCCTGCCTATTATACCGACTTTTCTGTATGAAAACAAGCTAGTTGCGCTATTTTGTTACGAAAAAAGAGGACATTCGTCATACAAATCGAATGTCCTCTTTCAATTTCTAAACAGAATTTGGCTCTTCTGTCCAGATTACTCCTGCCAATCCACAGTTACGCGGGTAGTTTCAGGATGTACAGCAGGATCAGAAGTGTTGTCTACAACGATGCTGCCATCACGCAGACCAGCGTACAGCTCGTCGTACTTCTCCTGAGTGAAGGTGGTGAACTTGCTGCTTTCCATGGGCAGAGCCACACAATCCTGAGCAGCGCCCAGCTTGGTTTCCTTGCCAGCGTAGGTTTCGCTCCACTTCCAGCCGTTGTTCATGCAGTCGGTCAGAGCCAGTTCCACAGAGTGAGCCAGGGACTTGGTTGCGCTGGTGATTACCATCTCGCCGTCGTTGCTCTGGTCAACGTCAACACCGATGATCTTAGCATTGCTGCCAGCAGCCTCAGCAGCGCTGATGGCAGAGCTATAAATAGCGCCGCCGCAAGCAAAGACAACCTCGGTGCCGGAAGCATACCAGCTGTCCATCTTTGCCTTGATTTCGTCGTTTGCCTCGAAGCTACCGGAGTACCAGTAGTTCATCTCCACGTCCACGCCCAGTTCCTGAGCAGCAGCCTCTGCACCCTGTACAAAGCCATAGCCGTAGCGCACAACAGCGGACACAGCTACACCACCCAGGAAGCCCAGCTTACGGTAGCCATCCTGAACAGCTGCATAGCCAGCCAGGTAGCCAGCCTGCTCTTCCTGATAGGTGATCAGAGCAGTGTTGGAAGCGGTATCGGGCAGGTCAGCGGCGCTTACGTCCAGAGCCAGGAACTGCACATCGGGGTACTTCTGCTGTGCTTCAGCCAGGCAGGGAGCAAATAGGTAGCCAGCCATTACCACAACCTTAGCGCCGTCGTTGATGGCCTGCTCGATGGCGTCCAGACGGTCTGCGTCGGTGTCGTCAGCGGGACGGAAGTAGTTTGCCTTCAGGTTGTTTGCGGTGGCAAAGTTAGTTACGCCCTCAAAGCTGTACTGGTTGAAGGAATGGTCGTCGATGTTACCCACGTCAGTAACAAAACCCACATCGGTGTTGCCGCTTGCGGCGCTGTTACCGGAAGTGCTGCCAGCGCTGCTGCCGGTGCTGTTGGTGCTGTTGGTGTTGCCACCACATGCAACCAGAGACAGTGCCATAGTAGCGGCCATGACGAAAGCAATCAGTTTTTTCATGATTCCTGTTCTCCTTTTCCCCGAGGCAATCGGGATTCTTTGATAAAAACGAGCCATGCCTTGTTTGCGATGACCCAGGAAAAAAGAGCAATGGATTACATCGCTCTTTCTCCCCCACTTACGGTTGCTATTATACCGATTTTATCCGGCTTTTACAATGCCTTAACGGTTACAAAAACTTTACAATAGTATACTATTACTAGTATTCCACTGCATGAGCAAAATAGTATTACTTTTCTTCTTGCTCCAGCGGGGTCATCATGTCCTCGGTCAGGTTCAAGGGGCCAAAGCCCAGAGGCAGCAACTGACCCAGGGTCATCTCCACAAAGTCGTCCTCGCTTTTTGCCATGATAACCGGCATATGGGGGCTGCAAAATTCATACAGCATCTGGCGGCACACACCACAGGGAGAGGTCACCAAGGTATTGCGCATGCCCTGCTTGGAACCTACCACCGCAATCATGGAAAACTCCCTTGTTCCCTCACTCACTGCCTTGCCAAGTGCAGTACGCTCTGCACACTGGGTGGGAGTATAGGAAGCACTTTCAATGTTGCATCCGGTGTACACCTTGCCGTTTTTCGCCAGCAAGGCCGCACCCACAGCAAAATGAGAGTAAGGCACATAGGCCTGCTTTTGCGCCTCAAATGCCAGGCGGATTAACTCTTTTTTATTCATCTTAAATCTCCATGCCCAGGGCAATCTTCATCATGTTGGTAAAGCTGGTCTGACGCTCCTCAGCGGTGATTTCGTCACTGCACACAAAGCTGTCGGAAATGGTCAACAGGCAGGCTGCCCGCTTGCCCAAAACCTTTGCGTTGTGGAACAGAGCAAAGCTTTCCATCTCCACCGCTACACAGCCCTTTTCATCCCGCAGAATCTCCCAGTAGGTGGGGTTTTTCCGGTCGTCGTTGCGATAGAACACGTCGCTGGAATGCACAGTGCCCTCCACCATGGGGATGTTCAGCTTTTCTGCGCTGGCACGCAGAGCATCACACAGCTCCTGGCTGGGCAGAAGGGTGTCGTCGGTGCAACCGTTCTGGGTCTTGGCATAGCTGCTTTCGGAGTAAGCGGCGGTAGCCAGAACCACGTCATAGATTTTTGCGTTCTCGGTGTAAGAACCGGCAGAACCAATGCGGATGATGTTTTCCACACCGTACTGGCTGAACAGCTCGTAGGAGTAGATGCCGATGGAGGGCATGCCCATACCACTGCCCATTACGCTGATGGGGCGACCCTGATAGGTGCCAGTGTAGCCCAGCATACCACGCACGTCGTTGAACAGAACGGGGTTTTCCAGGAAGGTTTCTGCAATGAACTTTGCACGCAGGGGATCACCGGGCATCAAGACGGTTTTTGCAATCTGGCCTTTTTCAGCCTTATTATGAGGGGTAGACATTTGAATTTTCTCCTTACTTAAGTGAAATGATATTTTAACCTGAATGCATGGTTGCGTCAGGTTGTAACAAAAATTTTGGGCACTTACAGGCGGGTAAGTAAGTTACTGTTTTTCCTTCACAAGACCCATCTGGTATGCCAAAACCAGCAGTTTTAAATCCTCGGCATCTCTTGCCAGTTTGCGGCCCTCGTCGGTGTCACCCACAAGAACACGCTTTTCGATGGTTTCAAACACATCCACGGTGGAGGCAATATCCTGATTTTCCTCAATCGCCTTTTCCACACTTTCAAATTCCTGATGCTGGCGCAAGCTCAGCCCACGACTATTATACACAAGAGTGTACCCTGCAATACCGGTTTTGGTGTGATAAGCCCGGCAGAAGCCGCCGTCAATCACAATCACCTTTCCGCCGCCTTTGATGGGTTTTTCTCCCTGTGCCGCACGCACCGGAACATGACCGTTTACAATGTGGCTGTGGGTCTGGTCCAGTCCAAACTCCGCCAGAATCGCCCTGTCCATCTTGGAATCATTGATGAAGTGGTAATAGGGATTTTTGGTTTCCACATGGGTGTCCGCATCTTCCAGGAACAGCCGCTCAAAGGTGGTCATCTTATCACGCCCATACAAGGGGGATAGCTTGCCACACCAGAGATACCACAGGAAATCACAACCACTGTGCCATTCTTCGGTTTCCGGCTGGGAGAAGTATCCTCGTCTGGCTCGCTCGTCGCAGTAATCCATCAATGCCTTGCCTGCATAGCTGTGCTGTTCAAAGGTTTCCACCGCAAAACTGCCGCTTTCGGTCAAGGGCACCGCACCATGGAACATCAAATTGCCGTTTTCCACATGGTACACTCCACCTTTTGCAAACAAAAAGCGGATGTGTCGCTGTAATTTTTCGCTTTCCATAAAGCTGCGGCAGAGCAAATCCAGCACCTGCTTCTCCTGAGCGGTCAGTGCCGCCGGGTCAGCAGGGTTCACGGTGGGGAAATCTGCATCCAGTAAAGGATACCATTTTCCTTCCACCTCCACAAGCCTTTTTTCATAGTCAATCCGGCGCAGGAAGTCCCTGTCCTCCATCTCGAAATCCGGGTTGCGGTCGATGGTCTGGCATTCCAGCTTGAACATAATCATGGAAATCGCCTTGTGCATCCGGGCGGTACGCATCAGCTCCGCCGGGTGGCAGAGGCTTCTCTGTTGGGCAGAAACACGGGGATAAAACCGATGGGTGTCACAGTCCCGATAGATACTTTCCGCAAACAAGGCCAGCGGGCGCAGGTTGATGCCATAGCCGTCTTCCAGTGCTTCCAGGTTGTTGTAGGCCAGCGTGGTTTTCAGCACCGTGGCAATGCACAAGGGACTTCCGGCGGCGGCCCCCATCCAAACCACATCGTGGTTGCCCCACTGGATGTCCACGGAGTGATGGCTCATCAGCTGTTCCATAATCAAATCCGGCCGGGGGCCACGGTCAAAGATATCCCCCACAATATGCAGTTTAAACACCGCCAGACTTTTAATCAGCTTACACAGCGCTTCGATGAAGTCATCCGCCCGTCCCACGTCCAGAATACTGGCTAGAATCTGGTCATAGTAAAACTCCTTGTCGTGGTCCTCAAAGTGGGCATGGAGCAACTCGTCCAAGATGTAAGCATAATTGGGAGGCAGACGCTTTCGCACAAAGCTTCGGGTATGTTTGGAGGACACCATCCGGCAGACATCAATCAGCCGATACAGCGTCTGCCGATACCAGCCGTTCAGGTCGGTCTGCTGTTTTTTCAGCCGTTCCAGCTTTTTGCTGGGGTAGTAAATCAAAGTGGCAAACTCCGCCCGTTCCTCCGGTGCAACGGATGGCCCAAGCACCCGGTCCACCTTTTCCTTGATGACACCAGAGGCACTGTTCACAATATGAGTGAATGCATCGGCTTCTCCGTGCAGGTCGCTCATGAAATGCTCAGTCCCCTTGGGCAACTTCAAAATTGCTTGCAGGTTGATAATCTCACTGCACGCGCTGGCAATGTTGGGATACTCTCTGGCAAGCAGAGTCAGGTATTTTAAATTTTTCCGCACCAGAGCCGCTTTATTCTGCATGGAAAGACCTCCTCGTTGGTGATGGTGAGAATCACAGTTGCTTACACACCATAAGCCACGGTGGTTTTGAAAATTCTATGATTCATTATAGCACAAGATATGAAAATTATGGTATAGTAATTTTTATATTCCTGCTCAGTCTGTTGACTGTGCCCAAAAAGGAGCTTTTGTTTTATGCAAATTCCTCACAGCTGTACCCTTTGTCCCCGGCAATGTGGTGCAGACCGAACCCGGCAGAAAGGAGCTTGTGGCGCGGCGAACCAGCTTCGCATTGCTCGTGCCGCCCTGCACCACTGGGAAGAACCCTGCATCAGTGGCACCCGTGGCAGTGGAACTGTCTTCTTTTCCGGTTGCAGTCTTCGCTGTTGCTACTGCCAAAACCATCCCATCAGCCAGCAGGGCGTGGGCAAGGACATCGACGAGCATCGCCTTGCCGAGATTTTTCTTTACCTACAAAGCCAAGGGGCACACAACATCAACCTGGTAACAGCCAGCCAGTGGCTCCCCTGGGTGATTGAGGCCCTGCAGATTGCCCGAAGCCAAGGGTTAAACCTCCCGGTGGTGTACAACACCAGCGGCTATGAAACATTGGAAACAGTCCAGCGTCTGGAGGGTCTGGTGGACATATGGCTGGCGGACATTAAGTATGTTTCCAGTGAGCTGTCCGGGCAGTATTCCTTCGCTAAGGACTATTTTCAGGTGTGCAGTCAGGCGGTACAGGCCATGATTCAGCAGGTGGGTGCGCCGGTTATGGATGAAGCAGGCTTAATGAAACGAGGGGTCATCCTGCGGCATCTGGCTTTGCCGGGGCATCTGGAGGATTCCCGCCGGGTACTGGATTTTATGGCAAGCCTGCCCAAGGATTCGTTCCTTACCAGTCTCATGAGTCAATATACCCCATTTTACAAAGCCAAGGAGCTAAAACCCCTGAACCGCCGCATTTCCACCTGGGAATATCGACAGGTTGTGAACTATGCCATGGATTTAGGGCTTACGCAGGGCTTTATGCAGCAGAAAAGCAGTGCCAAGGAAGAGTATACCCCGCCATTTAATCTTGAAGGAGTGTGAATTATCTTGCTTTCTGTGGTTGCATCCACGTTGTATCTGTGTATTTATCTGTTTTTTGGTCTTTCTCTCAGTCGGTGGGTTCTGCCCCGCCGGGACGTTCAAACCCATGCAGTCTTTAGCTGTGGATTTGGTTTGGCGACATTGATTGGTGTTCCCGCCCTTGTCTCCCTTGCGCTGGGCTTCCGGCTTTCCGCCGCCTTGGTGGCAGGAGCACTAGTGCTGGTGGCCGGGGTGCTTCTCTGGCAAAAAGGGGACAAGATTAGCCTTTCTTTCCAGCCCAGTTTTTGGTGGTGTGTCCTGCCCCTGTGCGCCCTCAGCTTTTGGCTGTTACATACCCACACATTATATCTGAAAGACGGGGCTTACTGGTGCGGACAGAGCACCTATGGTGACCTGCCCATGCACCTGAGCTACATCAAAAGCATTGCGGAGCAGGGGCACTTCCCCCCTCGTTTCCCCATGCTGGCGGGGCAGGATTTGTATGGCTACCCCTTTTTGTGCGAGAGCGTTTCCAGCGTCTTTTTGCTCTTTGGTGCAAGCCTGAAATTCGCCAGCTTGCTGCCCCAGTTTGTGGCATTCTTTTCCGTGCTGGGCGGGGGCTGGCTTTTGGGCAGGGAACTGCTTGACAGCTCCAAAAAGGCAAGCCTTGCGTACTGGCTTTTCTTTATGGGCAGTGGTTTTGGCTTTGCCTATTTTCTGGGTGGAAGCAAGGAAAATTTCACCCGCATCTTTACCGCCTTTTATGAAACACCCACAAACTATGTACAGGAAAACATCCGCTGGGTCAACCCCATCGCAGATATGCTCATCCCCCAGCGGGCCACCCTGTTTGGCTGGGCGCTTCTCTTCCCCTGTCTGGTGCTGGTGGCTCACCTGTTCCAGCATCCCGCCAGCCGCCTTTGGGTGGGCTTGTTCGTCCTGGCTGGGTGCTTGCCCCTGGTACAAACCCATTCCGCCCTTGCTTTATTCCTAATCTGTCTTGTGGTGTTTGTGGCGGTGTTGATTCGGCATAAAATTTCCTGGCAAATCTGCAAACCATGGATTTTGTTTGGCGCTGCCACCGGTGTGGTTTGGCTTTGGCTGATGGGCACCCAGATTTTCCCCCAAACTGCATCGGGACACGGATTTTTGCGGTTCCACTTCAACTGGGCCAACGAGTCAGATTCCTACCTGTGGTTTTACATCAAGAACATCGGCCTTGTGTACCTGCTCTTGATTCCTGCCTTTTTGTGGGCAAGCAAAACCCTTCGCTGGTTTTATGGCGGTGGACTTGCCATTTTGGCACTCAGTGAGTTTGTGGTGTTCCAGCCCAACAACTACGACAACAACAAGCTTTTGTTCATCTGGCATCTACTGAGCTGTATTCTTGTCGCCAATCTTTTGGCGGACTGGCTTTCCATGGTTCCCAAGCCCTCGGTTCGGTACACCCTTGCGGCCTTGCTCATTACCGCTGGCACCTTGGGTAGTGTTTTGACCATGGGACGGGAGCTGGTCAGTGGCTATCAGCATTTTAACCAGGATGCCATTGCGGTGGCAGAGTATGCCGAAGAACACACCCATCCGGACGACCGGTTCCTCACCGGATTGCAGGTGATTAACCCGGTTCTAAGCCTTGCAGGACGACCGGTTCTCTGTACTTCTGGAGCGTGGCTTTACTTCCATGGCATGGATTACAGCCAGCAGGAACAGGCTGTAAAACAGTTATACGAAACCCCCAGCCTGGAGCTGATGCACCAGTGGGAGGTAAAATATGTGGTTATCTCCAGCTGGGAGCGGGCGGATTACCAGGTTGACCAGACTTGGTTTGACACAAATGCAACCCTCCTGTTTGAACAGGGAGAATACCAGCTGTATCAAATTCCAAATTAAAAAACTATCCCCTAAACCGGCGATTGGAGCAAGTTCTGCAAAAACCTCCCACATTTGCTTTTTGCCATCTGGCCTCAGATAACAGGCGATTTCGTCGTCCCGAACCACATTCTGGCGAAATCCGGGCAGTAACCGCTTGCCCGTCACTTCCTGGGCCAAATCCAGCATCACCTGCTTTTTGATATTAATCCCCCGATAATCCAGCGTGCCATTATCCGATTGCACACAGGCATGGTTATCCCCCGGATTAAACAAAACGATGTCACCTTTGTGAATGGTATATTCTTGCTTCTTGCAGGAAAGGCAACGGTGTCCATCTTCCATAAAGCCAATCACATAGTATTCATGAAAATGGTTGGGAAAAGGCTGTAAAATCCCCTCAAAACGGTAGGCTTCCACCCGTAATTCATCATCATAGACTACTGTTCTTGTTTCTTTTTTCATCTGTCTCCCCTTTGCATATTTCTATTGTAGCACTGAAAAGCAAAAAAGGCTTGTAAAATATCTTTATATTACATAAATATGGGTAAAACCAATACACTGTCAAAGAATCTTTCCCGAACACTTCAACTGAGGGCATATGCAAATAGAAAAACCCCCTTGCTTTTTCAGCAAGGGGGTCGGTTTTTAGTAATACATATACACCTGGCAGGGAATCATGCCGTTGTACAGCTTGCGCCGCCGGGAGGCTTTCTTGCCCAGGTGACGCTCCAAATCTGCA
>JAHLFP010000025.1 GCA_018883715.1 Candidatus Allofournierella pullistercoris
CGCTTTTTCTATTTTAACTGCTTTGTACTTTTATCCTTGGGTTTTGGTTTTGGCAATGACGCCACCGCCTACAACCACGTCCCCTTGGTAGAGCACCACAGCCTGGCCGGGTGCGGCGGCTCGCTGGGGTACAGTGAAACGAATGTGTACCAGGCCATCCTCCTGCTGTACTGCAAAGGCAGGGGACTCCTGTCCATGGTATCGGGTTTTGCCGCTCACTTCCATGGGCTGGGTGGGAGGCTCGCAGGAAATCCAGTTGAAATCCTCCGCCCACAGCTCGGTGACCATCAAATCCTCCTGGCTGCCCAATACCACCTGATTGCTTTCCGGGCATTTGCCGCATACATACATGGGCTCTTTCAGGGAAAGACCAAGCCCTTTTCGCTGGCCAATGGTGTACCCAATCACGCCTTTGTGCTGGCCCATTACATTGCCCTGTTTATCCACAAACTCACCCTGGGGGTACTGCTTGTGGGTGTAATTTTCAATAAACTCCACATACCGTCCACCCTGCACAAAGCAGATGTCCTGGCTGTCCTGTTTGTGGGCAGTGGCAAAGCCGTGCTCCGCCGCCAGGTTGCGGACAATCTCCTTGCTTTCATACTCACCAAGGGGGAAGCGGGTGTGAGCCAGTTGTTCCTGGGTCATGAAGTACAGCACATAGCTTTGGTCCTTTGCCTCGTTTCGGCTTTTCAAAAGCAGCCAGCGCTGGCGCTCCTCATCCCATTGCACCCGTGCATAATGACCAGTTACCACCACGTCACAGCCCAGTGCTTTGGCTCGCTGGTACAATTTGTCAAACTTCATATAGCGGTTGCAATCAATGCAGGGGTTCGGTGTGCGTCCCTGCTCGTATGCGTCCACAAAGCGATGAATCACCTGCCGGTCAAAATCATCGGTAAAGTTAAAAACATAAAAGGGCATCCCCAAATCGTATGCCACACTGCGTGCGTCCTCTGCATCGGATAAGGTACAGCAAGCCTTTCCGTTGCATTGATTTTCCTCGCCCCGGTACAGCTTCATGGTAACACCGATGCAATCCCATCCGTCTTTTACCATCTCGGCCGCAGCTACCGAACTATCCACACCGCCACTCATGGCAATTAAAGCCTTCTTGCTCATGGAACCCTCTCTTTCCTTGTTGCGTTTGTCTATTAGGATAGTACCCCAAACGCAAGGGTTCTGTCAAGGGATTCCCCCTCCCTCTCTATACATTATATATAAAGGGGTTACTGGGAAGATTTCTTGCCATTTTGTGCCTGTTCCAGCAGACGGATTTTCATCTCATAATAGGCCGGGCTCATGTCCACAAAATGCAGATGGGGATTTTCAAACCGCTGTTCCTCCGGCCAGATTTCCTCCGCAAGCTGTTTTCTCACATAACCGCGAATGCTTTCCAGACTTTCCGGTGGCAGGGTACGTTTGCCCTCTTTCATCATGGTTTTGTGAAGCCGCTCCGCCCTACAATCGGAAAATACATTCTGCTTCCAGGGCTTTTGGGGGTCCACCAGCAACACGGTGCTATCCGGATAGCACTCCGCAAACTGGGCAAAGGCGGTGTATTCATCCTCGTGATACATAACCCAACTGTGGGCCATGGTTCCGCTCACCGGGATGCCAAACTGCTGCCCCGCCAGTACGGTGGCGGTGCTATCCACCCCTCCGATATAGGCGGCACGGGCACCGTACACCGCCGCATCCACATTGTGGGCACGCCGGGCACCAAAGTCGGACACACTCCGTCCCTGGGCAGCCTGCACAATTCGGTTGGCCTTGGTTGCCACAAGGGACTGGTGGTTCATCTGGGTCAGGATAAAGGTTTCCACAAGCTGGGCATCAATCAAGGGTGCGTATACCGTCATGATAGGCTCGTTAGGGTACATCACCGTTCCCTCCCGCAGTGCGGTCACATCACCCCGGAAGCGATACTGTTGTAACCAGTCCAAAAATCCCTCTTTGTATAACCCAAGGCTACGCAGATAGTCCACATCTTCCTTGGTAAAATGCAACTGCTCCAGATATTCCAAAATCTGTTCCAGCCCTGCAAAGATGGCAAATCCGCCCCCATCAGGGTTTTTGCGGTAAAACACATCAAAGCTGACCCAGGCTTCATGCTCCGGACGATTAAAATATCCATTTGCCATGGTCATCTCGTACAAATCCATCATCATGGCAAGATTTCTCTGGGGTAACACGATAATCCCCTCCCTTTTGTGCGAAATAGCCTTAGCCTTCGTATGCCTGGCGCAGGCCGGACAGGTGGTCGCTCAGGTATCCATCCAGTCCATAGGACTTGTGCTGAATTTCCGGGATAATGTATACCTCGCCCAGGTTGATGGTCACATAGGTGGCCTTGGGGTGGCGGTTTACAAAACGCATCAAAGGCCCTTTAATCAACTGGTTTCTCCAGCCGATGCCCAGTTCCAGCACCACAATGTTTTTATCCTGGTTGCGGCGCAGGAAATCTTCATACTGCTGGATGGCCTTGGTCTGGGGCACAAAGAAAGCGTCCCCCTCCATATGGATTTTCATGGGGCCACCACAGCGGGGGCAACGGGGAACCAGTTCCGTGGGCACCCGTCCACCCTTTTCCTCTTTCACCAGCTTTTCTGCCAGTTCCAGCGCGGGGTAAAGGGTATCATGGCAAGCACGGCTGCACTGCATGGTGCGCCAGTCGCCTTCCACCTCGTACACCCGCTCCGGATCAAAGCCACACATCTGGAAATGGCCCTCTCCGTTGCTTGTTACTACAAAGTAGTCCTTATCCTGCACCAGTGCTTTCAAATCTGCCATCACCTGGGTGGGCTTATATTCTACGCAGTAATGGTTCAGCATTCTGGCAAAAAAGGCCCATTTTTCCTCTTCGCTGGGCCATTGTGCCGCCATTCCATGGAGCAGACAGCGCAAGCCATACCGATGCTTAAAATCCCCAAACAACTCTTCAAAAGCCGCATTATCCGCAAACAGGTGCAGTCCCTCGGTAATGGAAAGTCCGTTGCTGGCGCCAATCAGTACCGCATCTGCATTCCGCAGTTTCTCTGCTATTTCTTTATACTGTTCCATCGTTTCTCCCTACTTTCTCTAACTCTGTGTGTAGTTGCTGCAACGTCTGGCTCAAATCTCCCTGCACATACATCCCCCGATCTTTCAGGTGTTCCGGTGCATGGCTTTTCTCCAGATTCATACAGACGTAGCGTACCCCCTCATTGGCGGCGGCAATCTGCCAAAAAGGCAGTTTAATCACACCGGGGCTCATCTCGCCTACTCCCAGTTCCAGCAGGAGCAGACGTTTGCCCTTTTCTTCCATTAACCAGCGTCGCAGAAATGCCCGGTATCGGCTCTGTTGCTCCTGCCAAGCACTGCCTTCCATAAAGGTATCATCCCGCACCCAGGGTATCATAACCCGCCCACAGTGGGGACACCGTGGAACCAGCTCTTGAGACAGGTATACTCCATCCTGCAACTGGGCGGACAGCTCCTCTACCACCGGCCCACTGGGATACAGTTCATCGTGGCAGGGCTGACTGCACTGTAAATAGGAGAAATCCCCCTGATAGATAAAGATATGCTCCGGTGCAAATACCCGGTTAAACTGCCCGTCCACGTTGGTGGTCAGCACAAAGTGGGGTTTATCCCCCACAATTTCACGCAGCAGCTCATACGGCTTGCCTGTTTTGGCCTGATGCATCATCTGGGAATATTTGGCGTAGTACCCCCATTGTGCGCCATAGTCCGAAAAACAGTGGTAAAAACCTTCAAAGGGAGATTTAAACCGGTAGTGTTCCCAAAATGCCTCCAGCCCTTCCTTCAGTGCGTCGGACCAGTGGTAATGGTTGTACCCGGCGGCACTGGACAGGCCGGAACCCCCACCGATTAGGATGGCGTCCGCCTGCTGTATCTCCTGCGCCAGTTTGCTTACCCAAGCCTCAGCCATTGGACTGCTCCTTCTTTTGTACTGCGTCCTGCAATACCTTTGCAATATCCTCCACAATCACCATGCCCTTATGCTCAATCCCTTTGGGAAGGAGATTGTATCGGTCATTCACGGAGATATACCGTGCATTGGGAAGTACACTGGTCAACTGCCAGAACGGCTCCTGGATAAACATGGGAGTCATGCGGCCCACGCCCAGTTCCAAAAAGAGAATCTTCTTCTGGGCATTGTTTTCAATATAGTCGGAAATTTTCTGGTACTCTTCTTCGTACCGAGGGCCGCTGAAATGGGGGCCGTACCGCACCCAGGGGTACACCTCTGCACCGCAATGGGGGCAACGGGGAATCATTTCGGTGGGGATGGTGGTGGTATCGCCCATGGCATCCATCATTTTCTGCACCTGGGGACGGGCATCCCATACCTCATCGGTACAACCGTTGGAACAATGGAACTGGTCCTCCTCTCCCTGAATCTGGCTTACCTTGCTTCTGGGATACAGTTTTGTGAACTGCACATCCTGGTTGGTGGTCAAAATGAAGAAGTCCTTGTGGCGAATCAGTGCATCCAAACCCTCATAGGGCTTGAGCAACGGGTTGGACTGGATGGCGTACAAAAACGCCGCCATATATGCCCAGTATTCTTCCTTGGTTTTGTAGGGATGGCGCATCCCGGCAAATGCACCCTTGAAACCGTATTTCTTAGCAAACTTGCCAAAGTGCTTTTGGAAAGACGGGCTGTCTCCGTAATAAAAGTCTCCACCACCTGCGGCGGAAAGACCGGATGCACCACCCACAATCACACAATCTGCCCACTCGATTTGTTTGAGCAGTTCCTCCAGTTGCTTTTCATAAGGCATGGCCTTGGCGGTGGATATCTCATAGGGAGTGCCCCCGTTTGCATATACATAATAATAGTTGGAATAATTGGCTTGCATTCGTAAAACAAGCTGTTCATAGCTGGTCATATCTTACCTCGCTTTTTCTCTTGTATCACACAAGGTGTTATTTTATTTTTTACAACTAGAGTGTATCACGCATCCCGGCATACTGTCAACTGGAAACTGCCTTGTTTTTTGAATCAAGCTACTTAAAATCTCCCGACGAAATCCGCCCGATATATTTTATGGATAAACCAACGTCATTTTTACGGTGGACAACATTATAAATATGTAAGTAGCTGACAACCCCATTGGTAAGAACCAGAGCAACCAAACTAACATGGGCAAACTAGCATAGCCAAACTGGCGCAGATAAAATGGTTTTCCTCTAAATCTTGCGATAAAAAACGCCCCGCACCCAAAGGGGTGCAGAGCGTTTTCTTGTCGAGAATCCTCGATTTATGGCAATACGATTTGTTAATCTCTTTGGAACAAATCCCTTGTGTATACTTTTTCTTTCACATCATTCAGGTTGGAATCATATCGGTTTGCCACAATCGCCTTAGAGATAGTTTTAAACTCCTCCAGATTGTTTACAACCCGGCTGCCAAAGAAGGTTTCTCCGTCCTGTAAGGTGGGTTCGTAAATCACCACGGTGGCACCTTTGGCCTTGATTCGCTTCATAACTCCCTGAATGGAACTTTGGCGGAAGTTATCGGAATTCGCCTTCATGGTTAGGCGATAAATTCCAATCACCACATCCTGCTCTTTCTCCTGACTCCACTGGTCGTTGGCCTGGTAAGCACCTGCAATCTCCAACACCCGGTCCGCCACAAAATCCTTTCGGGTTCGGTTGGACTCCACAACGGCGGTCATCATGTTCTGGGGCACATCCTGGTAATTTGCCAGCAACTGCTTGGTATCCTTGGGCAGGCAGTAGCCACCATAACCAAAGCTGGGGTTGTTGTAGTGCTGTCCAATACGAGGGTCCAGACAGACACCTTCAATAATCTGCTGGGCATCCAAACCTTTCATTTCTGCATAGGTATCCAGCTCGTTGAAATAGCTTACACGCAAAGCAAGATAGGTATTGGCAAACAGCTTAACGGCTTCGGCCTCGGTGAATCCCATAAACAAGGTATCCACATCCGGCTTTTCTGCTCCTTCTTGAAGCAAAGCCGCAAACTCCTTTGCCGCTTTCACCAAACGCTCATCCTGCGGGTCGATTCCCACAATGATACGGCTTGGGTACAGGTTATCATACAGCGCCTTGGATTCCCGCAAGAATTCCGGGCTGAACAGAATATTCTGGCTTCCTGTCTTTTCCCGAATGGACTCTGTATAACCCACGGGAATGGTTGACTTAATCACCATCATAGCATTGGGGTTGTATTCCATTACCAGCCGAATCACCGCTTCCACCGCAGAGGTGTCAAAGTAGTTCTTCTTGCTGTCATAGTTTGTGGGAGCAGCAATCACTACATAATCTGCATCCTGATAAGCGGCCTGGGCATCCAATGTTGCGGTCAGGTTCAGCTCTTTTTCTGCCAGATAACGCTCGATATAATCATCCTGAATGGGCGACTTGCGCTGGTTGATTAAATCCACCTTTTCGGGCACAATATCAACCGCCGTCACCTGATGGTGCTGTGCCAACAACACCGCAATGGACAGACCCACATAGCCTGTACCTGCTACCGCAATTTTCATCTAAAGATCCCCTTTCAAAGTTTTGCTAAAAACCACTGAGAATACGCCCCAATCCGGCTAGCTGCTGCACAGATTTTCTCCCACAGGAAGGTGTAAAACCGTGTCACCCAGGGAATTACCGTTCTGGCACACAACATGTCAATCACCGTGCATACCACATACACGCACAGGATGGTCCCAATCATATGTAAAATGAACCAAGGTTCATCCACAAATTCGTTTGTTTTGAAGATATCCAGCCAAAGGATTCTCAACAACAGCGGATTGTTATGAATCAGATACACTGCAAATGTGGAAGCCGCAATCTTGTTTACAAATGCCGAGTGTTTGATATCCATATTCTTGAACATCAAAAACAGGGACACAGAAACCACCAAGACAAACAGGCGCTCTGTATCTGCAAAGTACATGACATTCTTTTCAATGCCCGGAATCGCTTTTTTCACAAACTCCAGAATAACGCTCAGGGAAATTTGAACCGCCAAGACAGGAAACGCAACCCAGACATACAGCTTTGCCGGCAGACAGAACAACCGGTTATCATACAAGCGAATGTATGCGGCAATCAAATACACTGTAACAAACCATACAAATTCCGAAATTTCCATCTGTATGAACACCATAGGCAGAACGGATTTGATAATTACCATAATGCCTATCAACTGTCCAAGCTGTTTTCTGTCCACAGTTTGAACAAACCTGTTCAGAAAGTTAGCTACCAGTAACAACAAAAAGTAGGTACTTGCAAACCAATACAATTCCATGGGAATAGGCAATATTCCTGCTAATATGTCTTTAGCCCCCACCGGATGACCCCATAACATGGTCACAATCAGGCAAGCCAGACTATAAAAGCTCACTGTGCTCCACAGCCTTATGACC
>JAHLFP010000026.1 GCA_018883715.1 Candidatus Allofournierella pullistercoris
TTTTTCTGCCTGCGCAGGAACGGAAAAGCGGAACAGTTCAAGGCTTTTTACATCCGAAGCTTCAAATGGAAGCTGGATGCTGGCTGTCTGGGTACAGCCAACCAACCAAAGACTCATTGCCAGGGCGAGAATTAGCACTGCCAGTTTCTTCATAGAACAGTACCTCCGTTTCATCTGACTGCTAGAAAAAATGGAGAAACCCTGCAAGGGTATTTCTTGTGGGTGGCTTCCATAGCGTATATGCCCCAGGGGGGCATAATATTGCGGAAATGCCTTACTTTTTGGAAAAAAACTGTACCTTACAGCGCATCCAGTCCAGAATCCGGGATTCATACCGGATACACAACAGCCCGGCGGTGCCCATCACCACAAAGATGACCACCGCAACCCACCACTGCCCCTGCAAAAGGCTGGAGCCTGCCACCGTGCTGGTGAGCACGCTGGGAATCCGTGCCAGGGTGGAAATCACCAAAAATTCCTTCCAGGAAACGGGTAGAAAAGGCCCTACATATAAAAGCATATCCTTGGGGGTTCCCGGCAGAAAAAACAGTAAGTAAAGCATCTGGCGCACCCGCTGGGGGTGCTGTAAAAATCCATACTGAGCCAGTGCTTTGTGGTGGGAAAACCGCTCTTTTAAAAGAAAAACAAACCCATAAATAAATCCGCTTGCCAGCAAAACCCCCAGAAGGCAGATGGCAAGTCCGCCCCAGCTTCCGTACAGTGCCCCTGCCATCAGCTCCACCGGCTCACCGGGCAGGACGGCCAGCACAATTTGAAGCATCTGAAGGCACAAAAAGACAAGAATGCCCACAAGCCCCTGACTGCGCACCCAGTCCACAAAGGCGAGTCGTGCCTCATGCTGGGTGATAATTTCCCACAGGGGCTGACGATAGATAAAGGCAGCAAGCATCCCGGTGCCGCCCACAAGGGCAATCGCCAGCGCCGCCAGCCAGGAAGGAGACTTTGATTTCATATGCAACACCTCATAGGGAGAGATATTCCTCCAACACCAGCTGCTGTTTCTGCATCTCGGTGGCGGCGGTTACACCTACATAACGATAATGCCAGGGTTCATACTCCACCCCGGTGATGGATTCCTTGCCTTTTTGATACCGAAGCACAAAACCGAACCGGGCCGCATTAGCTTCAAGCCATGCAAAAGCAGGAGTGGATTCAAACTCGGTGGTTAAATCTGAATGGTTTTGATACCAGTCACTGCTCACCAAGTCCACCGCCAGCCCCAGATTATGCTCGCTTGTACCTGGCCGTGCCACCACCTGGGAGGCCCGCTCCTGGGCGGCTTCTGTATCCATCCCCTGGTTCTTGAAGAACTGGGTCTTGCGCTCAAACAGGGCAGTCTGCCGCTGGACACTTCGATAGGCGGAGACAAGATACAAGGGATGCCCATCCTCTTCCGCCGCCTGGAGCATCTGGCACAGCTGCTGTGCTGCCCGGCTGTCAAATTCCCGGTTGTCATAGCCGGGGATGGAGGTGGTTTCCACGGTGAAATCCTCTGGCAGGGGATGGGTGGCATTCACCAGCCGAAGCGCCCAGTCCTCCTGCTGGGAAGCGGCGGCGGGGGCGGTTTGCGGCTGGGGAGAGGGGGTGGAGTTTGCCTGACAGCCCACCCCAAGGCAGAGGGTGAGTGCAAGCAGAATCCGGCAAAGTGACTTCATAAAAAAGAATCCTCCTTTTGCGCTGTTTTGGCTAGTATGCGCAAAGAACACAGGCAAAAGAAGGATTTGTCAGGTTATTCCAGATTTCCAGTCAAGGTCATAACGGCACTTGCCGCCGCAATGGGGGCGGTTTCACACCGGAGAATCCGAGGGCCAAGGCCAATCCAGTGTGCCCCGGCATCCGCCAGCTTCTGGGCTTCTTCGGGGGTAAAGCCTCCCTCCGACCCGGTAATCAGTGCCACCTCTTTGGCGTTTTCAAGGCAGGTGGACAGGGGATTCCCCCCTTGTTCATAGCAAAGCAGGCAGGTGTCAAACTGGGAGACACGTTCCACCAGCTGAGCAAAGGTAAGGGGCATTTCCACCACCGGAATCACCCCACGGCCTGCCTGCTTGGCGGCTTCCTGGGCGATTTTTTGATACCGCTGGTTTTTCTGCTCCTCTTTTTTAGGGGTGACAACACAATAGCGGCTGAAAAAGGGCACAATCCGCACTGCACCCAGTTCCACCCCTTTTTGGATAATCCATTCCAGCTTATCCTGTTTGGGATAGCCCACAAACAAGGTCAGCTGTACCGAAGGCTCGCAGCTGCTGGGCTGGCGGCTTTGGATGGAAAGAGTGACGCACTCCGGCTCAATCTGGGTGATTTCGGCGGTGTAATCCGTGCCTTTGCCGTCGCAGACAAGGACAGTCTGCCCCAGCTTTGCCCGCATCACCCGTGCCAGGTGGTGGGCGTCCTGCCCCTCCAGCTGGGCGGTGTCTCCCTGGATGTTATCCGTAAAATAGCGGTGGGGCATTATGCCTCACCTCCGTTTTTGCAGACCAGCGCCACCCAGCCCCGTTTTTCCTTGACCTCAACCACCTTCAGGCCAGCCTGTTCCAGCCCTGCAATCACTTCATCCCGGCGGGTATCAATGATGCCGCTTGCCACAAACCAGCCGCCCGGTGCCATCAGGGCGGGGACATGGGGGGCAAGGCTCAGGATGGCATTTGCCACGATGTTGGCGGTAATCATCTGGTAGGTTCCGGTGGCCTTGTCGGACAAATCGCCAATCAGAACCTCCAACTTGTCGTCCACCCCGTTCAGCTGGGCGTTTTCGGTGGCGGTGCGCACGCACATGGGGTCAATGTCGATGCCCTGGGCGCTGGATGCACCCAGTTTCAGGGCGGCAATGGCCAAAATGCCGCTGCCGGTGCCGATGTCCAGCACCCGGTCGCCGGGGACAATCAGCTCGTCCAAGGTTTCCAGACACAGGGCGGTGGTTTCATGGGTGCCAGTGCCAAAGGCCATGCCGGGGTCAAGGCGAATCACCACCCGGTCGGTGTCAAACTCCTCCCAGCTGGGCACGATGGCAAGCCGCTTGCCCAGGGTCATGGCATGGTAATAGGCTTTCCAGCCAGTCTCCCAGTCCTCCTGCTCCACACCGGATACCTCCAGCTGGTAGGGGGTGTCGCTGGCGGCAAGACGGTCCCGCAGAAGTTCAATCACCTGGGCAGGGTTTTCGTCCGGTGCAAGGTACAGGTGTACCAACACTTTATCCCGGTCCTTGTCCAGCAAATCCTGTTCAATCAAGTCCACATGGGCAATCTCGTACACCTGGCTTTCCAGGTCGGAGTAGTCCTCAATGTAGATGCCGCCGCCGGAGATACTGGTGGCGATGGCCTCGGCGGTTTCCGCAAAGGTTTTGGGTACGGTGATGCAAATATCAGTCCACTGCATAGTGTTGTTACCTCGCTGTTGTGTATAAAATAAGCCCGTTTTTTCGGTTCAATCAATGGGGTTGTCTTATGCCAGCAAGCCATTTCAGGGGGAAATGGCATAGTGCGGCCTCTTTTCCCGTTGCTGTTTTTACGGCGAAAAAAGGTCACATTAAAATAATGGTATAATAGCCCCTTTGGGGCTATTATACCATGTTCTTGAAAGAAAAGATAGAATGAGGCCTGCTGTTCTGTCACAGCAAACAGAGTTACTCATCGTACCGATGCTCGCACCAGCGGCAACGATAGACTCCCTTTTCTGGGTCGGTGAGCAGGAACACCTGGTCCAGCTCCTGCTCCACGGTGGTGATGCACCGGGGATTTTTGCAACGCACCAGATTCACCAGCTTTTGGGGCAGGTGGAGGGTCTTTTTCTCCACAACCTTGCCCTGCTGAATCACGTTTACGGTCAGCTGGGGGTCGATAAAGCCCAGAATATCCAGCTTAACCGGGGTGTCGCCCTCGATTTTCAGGATATCCTTGCGTCCCATCTTGCTGCTGGGTGCATTTTTGATGATGGCAACGGTGCAGTCCAGCTTGTCCAGTTCCAAAGCGTCGTACAGATCCATGGCTTTGCCGGGTTTGATGTGGTCAATCACGATGCCTGTTTGCAGATTTCCGATGTTTGCCATGTTACTCCACCTCCAAAAGTTTCAAGATAAGGGCCATGCGCACAAAGCGTCCAAACCGTGCCTGCTTAAAGTAGGCGGCACGGGGGTCGTCGTCCACCTTGGTGCTGATTTCATTCACCCGGGGCAGGGGATGCAGAACAATCATATCCTCCTTGGCAAGGCGCATCTTGTCGGTATCCAGAATATAGCTGTCCTTCAAGCGCAGGTATTCTTCTTCGTTGAAAAACCGCTCTTTCTGCACACGGGTCATGTACAGGATGTCCAGCTGGGGCATAACCTCTTCCAGCCGCTCTGCCTCGATGACCGGGAAGCCGCCTGCCTCCAGGTCACTGCGGATGTACTCCGGAAGGGTCAGTTCCGGCGGGCTAATCAGCACAAACCGGATGCCGGTGTAGCGCATCATGGCACGAATTAAGCTGTGTACCGTGCGTCCGAATTTTAAGTCGCCGCACAGGCCGATGGTCAGGTTGTCCAGCCGGCCTTTTAACTGGTGGATGGTAAGCAGGTCCGTTAGGGTCTGGGTGGGGTGCTGGTGTCCACCGTCTCCTGCATTGATTAAGGGGCATTCCAGCTTGGTGGCGGCAACGGTGGCTGCGCCTTCCTTGGGGTGACGCATGGCGATGATGTCCGCATAGCATTCCACCGTGCGCACCGTATCGGACAGGCTTTCCCCCTTGGCGGTGCTGGAGGAATTGGCCGAAGAAAAACCCAACACCTGCCCGCCTAAGCTGAGCATAGCAGACTCAAAGCTGAGACGGGTTCGGGTGCTGGGTTCGAAAAATAAGGTTGCCAGAATTTTGCCATCACATTTGTGGGCAAACTGCTGGGGATTTTCCATGATACGGGCGGACAGGTGCAGAAGTTCCTCAATTTCCCCACAGGTTAAATCCAAGGGGCTGATGATGTGTTTTTTCATGGAGCGGGCTGCCTCCTTCGCAAATTTTTTTTATTTTACTATATGGACGGTTCTTTTTGCAACAAAAATTAGGAAAAACCTGCCCAATGTACATAATTACACCCCCCAAGAGGCATACTGACACTACACAACCTTGTAAAAGGAGGATACTATGAATCCAACAAAAGAACAGTATCAGCAGATGGTGGAGAAAGCCAGTCCTCCCTCCAGAGTGGTGCAGAACTGTCTGTGGGCCTTTGGGGTGGGCGGCGGCATCTGCCTTTTGGGGGAGGTACTGCGCCAGGCCTATCTGGCACAGGGGCGCACCCTTACGGATGCCTCCACCCTCACCAGCATTACCTTGGTGGCACTGTCCACCCTTTTTACCTGCCTTGGCTGGTATCACAAGCTGGCGGTGCATGCAGGGGCGGGAACGCTGGTTCCCATTACCGGATTTGCCAATGCGGTGGTCAGCCCGGCGGTGGAGTTCCGCTGTGAAGGCTTTGTGCCGGGTGTGGGCTGTAAGATGTTCCTGATTGCCGGGCCGGTGATTGTGTATGGTCTGGGGGCAAGCGCCCTGTGGGGCGTGGTGTACTATCTCCTGCGGCCACTGCTGTATTAAAGGAGGGCACAAAACAATGGAAGTGGTAACACGAAAGGGGCGCACCCTGTGCTTTGGCCGCCCGGCGCATATCCTGCACTGGGGCTCGGTGGGAGGAAAAAAGGAGGGGGAAGGCCCCCTTGCCGCACAGTTTGATTTGCTGTTTCAGGAAAACAGCCTGGGCGCCCCCACCTGGGAACAATCGGAAAGTGACTTACAGCGGCATTGTCTGGACTTAACCTTGAAAAAAGCGGGACTAAGCCCCAGCGACCTGGATTTGGTGCTGGGGGGCGATTTGCAGAACCAGTGCACCGCCACCGCCTACACCATGGCAAAATTGGAGATTCCCTTTTCCGGTCTGTACGGCGCTTGCAGTACCATGGCCCAGTCCCTGTCGCTGGCAAGCTGTCTTGTTTCCACCGGGTGCGCCAGCCGGGCGGTGGCCATGACAAGCAGTCACTTTTGTGCCGCAGAACGGCAGTACCGCACCCCTTTGGTATACGGAGGAAAACGAGCCCCCACTGCCCAGTGGACTGCCACGGCGGCGGGATGCTGTCTTGTGGCGGACCAGCCCGGCGGCCCGGCTGTGGCGTCGGTGACCTTTGGCCAGGTGATGGATTTTGGGGTGACGGACATCAACAACATGGGCGCCGCCATGGCTCCTGCCGCCGCCAAGACCCTTTTGACCCATTTTCAGGACACCGGCACAAAACCGGAGGATTTCGATGCCATCTATACCGGGGACTTGGGAGTTGTGGGAAGTCGCCTGTTGGCTCAGCTGATGGAAAAAGAGGGCTTTTCCATGGAAAACCACCGGGACTGCGGCACACTGCTGTACGATGTAAGCAAACAGCGGGTACACGCAGGGGCCAGCGGAGCAGGGTGTTCCGCCTCGGTGCTCTGCGCCCACGTCCTGCCCCAGTTGCAGGCAGGCATCCTGAACCGGATTCTCTTTTTGTCCACCGGGGCGCTTATGAGCCAAACCACCTTTTTGCAGGGGCAGAGCATCCCGTCCATTGCCCACCTGGTGGAACTGCGGGCCAGCGATGGGAAACCTTCCTGAGCCTATATATAAATAGGTAGGAAAAGAAAGGAGAAACGCAAGATGACGTATCTTTGGGCGTTTTTAGTGGGCGGCGCATTGTGTGTGATTGGACAGCTTCTCATTGACTACACCTCCATTACCCCCGCCAGAGTGCTGGTGACCTTTGTGGTCAGCGGGGTGGTGCTGTCCGCCTTGGGGCTGTACAAGCCGCTGGTGGAGTTTGCCGGGGCGGGTGCCACCGTGCCCATCATCGGGTTTGGGCATCTGCTGGCAGAGGGTGTGCGCCGCTCAGTGGACGAGATGGGGCTTTTGGGCGCATTGATGGGGGGATGCATCGCCGCCAGTGCGGGTATCACCGCAAGTCTTGTATGTGGATTGCTGGCGGCCATGTTCGGTTCCTCAAAAGATCAAAACTAGTGGTTAAAAAAATATCATAAATGAAAAAACTATGTAAAATTTTGCTCTGGTCAGTTGACCAGAGCTTTTCTTTTGCGGTATGTTTGTTACAATAGGCAAAAGTCTGGATAAAATCCATATGAAAAAACCTAGGGTATCGAAGAGGAGAATTCGACAATGCAACTGACGAATATTGTAACCCTGCTGGGTGGTCTTGCGCTGTTCTTGTATGGCATGCATATGATGAGCAGCGGACTGGAAGCAGCAGCGGGCAACCGGATGAAGAGTATTCTGGAAAAGCTGACTGCAAACCGCTTTTTGGGTGTGGCAGTGGGTGCCATTATTACCATGGTTATCCAGTCCTCCAGCGCCACCACAGTCATGGTGGTGGGCTTTGTAAACAGCGGTCTTATGACCTTGCGGCAGGCAGTTTGGATTATCATGGGCGCCAACATCGGCACCACCATTACAGGCCAGCTGATTAGCCTGGATGTGGGCGCAATCGCCCCCTTGTTTGCCTTTTTGGGTGTGGCCATGGTGGTGTTTTTCAAAAACCCCAAACTGCACCATTACGGCAATATCTTAGCCGGCCTGGGTGTGCTGTTCATCGGTATGGACACCATGGGTGCCTCCATGAAGCCTCTTGCCAGTGAGCCGGCCTTTGTGAACATGATGGCCACCTTCCAGAACCCGGTGCTGGGCATTCTGGCTGGTGCACTTTTCACCGCCCTGATTCAGTCCTCCAGCGCCAGCATCGGCATTCTGCAAACGCTGGCTGCCACCGGAGCAATTTCCTTCTCCGGTGCAGTGTATGTACTGTTTGGTCAGAACATTGGCACCTGTATCACATCGGTTCTGGCAAGCATCGGCACCAGCCGCAATGCAAAGCGCGCGACCCTGATTCACCTGATGTTCAACCTGATTGGTACAGCGGTATTCACCACCGTCTGCATCCTGTTGCCCCTGCCCGCCTGGGTGGAGTCCTGGACTCCCGGCACGCCCAAGGCACAGCTGGCCAACATGCACACTCTGTTCAACATAGCCACCACCCTGTTGCTGTTGCCCTTTGGAAACAAGCTGGCAGATTTGGCAGAGAAGTTCCTGCCCGGCAAGGATGAGTCCGAGCCGGAGCGGAGCATGGAAGAGATGGGACTGACCTATCTGGATCGCACCAACCTGGGTTCTTCTGCTGTATGGCTGGGCAACCTGCAAAAGGAACTGAGCCGGATGCTGGATTTGGCAAAAGGCAACGTTTCCGTGGCATTCCAGACCGTGATTGCAGGCCCGGATGAAGCCACCGAAAAAGCCGAGCAAACCGAAGAAATGGTGGACGTGATTAACAAGGAAATCACCGGCTATGTATCCAAAGCCATGGTGCGGGAAACCAACCAGGAGGATTCCGCCGCATTGGCAGCCGGTCTGTGCATCTCTGGCGACATTGAGCGCATCAGCGACCATGCCATGAACATTCTGGGATATGGCAAGCGGATGGAGAAAAAGGACATTCACCTGTCCGATGAAGCCATTCGGGAACTGATTCAGATGCGGGAAATCTGCGAAAAGGCTCTCGGCGCTTTGCACGGAGACGTATCTCTGGAGCAGGCCCAGCAGCTGGAAGAGCAGATTGACGAGCTGACCCAAAGCTACCGCAAGGCACACCTGAAGCGGATGAAGGAAGGCCGTTGTGGCGAGGATGCAGGCATCCTGTATGCGGAGATTCTCACCGATTTTGAGCGTGTGGGCGACCATATGCTGAACATCGCAGAGGAGCTGTGCGCAACAAACCAGACCCTGCATTCGGTGTAAGCGCTTGGTGTAAACATCAAATATAAAAATAGACAAGCCCCCTGCCGTCAAAGACGGCAGGGGGCTTGCTTTGGTTTAGGGGGTTGTGTCTTTGTTGGATAGGTTGAGGGCGATGTGGGGGATAACCCTTCGCTATGGACAAACGGCCCAGAGTCCGCAGAAAAAAGGCGCATCAATTCTATGAGAGAAAGCTTCCGGCCTAGTTGTCATGGTTGTCCTGATTTTCTTTTGCTGAAGCAGGTAGCTTTCCAGACTGCGTGTGAATTTTCTTCTCCTGAGATTTTACTCCATGTTCCAGCAGTCAGGCAAGACCCATTTTCGTGACCTTACGAAAATGGTCCGAGACTGCAATTTTGCTGGCTTTGCAGTCTATCATGGCACAAGCAAGGGGTTTATCAAAATGCTGTATTGCTTATAGCCCGGCGGTGGCATTCAATCACCAGCAGGCTAGGATTTTCGCTTTTATTTTTACAAAGCAAAGAGATAGGGAACAGATCAAAAACAAAGGGCAAGCCAGGTCAAAAACAAAGGGCAAGCCAGGTCAAAAACAAAAAACAAAAGGTCTGTTCCCTTTCGGAAACAGACCTTTGATTTCGTCGAAAATCAGGCGTTTGCTTTGTTAGCGCGCTTCGCCATGCGGCTGATTTTACGGGCAGCAGTGTTCTTGTGCAGGACACCTTTGCTCTTAGCCTTATCAATAGCGGAGATAGCAGCAACAACGACGGCTTCCTTATCAGCTGCGTTAGCAGCGATGGCAGCGTCTGCCTTCTTGACGACTGTTTTCAGGTTGGACTTAATCGCTTTGTTGTGAAGGGCTTCCTTCTTGGACTGAACGACACGATCCTTCTGCGATTTAAT
>JAHLFP010000027.1 GCA_018883715.1 Candidatus Allofournierella pullistercoris
GAGCACGAGAACAACGCAATTTAGCATAATCCAAAAGTCGCTATAAAATCCGCTACATTTTTTACCCGAAAGTCCTAAAAAACGTTGATACATCAAGGGTTTTTGAGTAATAAAAATCTGTATGGGGTTCAAGAGGCCGTGAGTTCGACTCTCGCCACTCGGACCAAAAAAGTCCGAAACCGTTAATACAATCGGTTTCGGACTTTTATCTTTTTCCTAACTGAAAAGCATTGTAAATCAAAGAGTTCTGGCAACAGGGGATTCAAAGTGAGCCTCTTGCTGCCAGAACTTTTTTGCTTTCTGGGGAAAATCATATACTTTTATGATTTTCAAATGGACCCCCTACCAAGGAATAATTTGATTGTGCGGGAAAAATTTGAAAGTACACAGGAAAAATATGATAGTTCACCATGTTCAGCACAATCAGATCATGCTGTCAAAAACCTTCTGTACCTCCTGCATTTCCTTGGCAGAGAAAGCACACAGCTTCACATCCACATTGTAATTCGGATAGTCCGATAGGAATTTTTTGCATCCTCGACAGCACTGCTTGGCATTAGTCATGTTGAATGCCGGACATTAGTAATTGCATAAGTCCTACCCGTCTGGGTTCGCTCATGTTTACACCCTCTCTATTGTTCGTATGGGATGAATTCACCTGGGTAAATATCCTCACCCAAGTCCTCCATACCAACATACGCCCATCCCCTTGTGTGGAATATTTGCTTTGTTCCAACGCAATGTCACACACCTCCCTGGGGCAAAAATTATTATTTCTTTAGTCCATATTGCCACTACACTTGTTGCCGCCGAATTCACAACCATGAACATGGCCATGCCCATAGTACCACCGACCATAGCGGTAACCATAGTGTGGCGGGCAATTGGCGCAGTCACCGTTGCAACGACCGTTATGTTTCCTCTTAGCCCCATCTGTAAAATCAAAGGCTGCAAGTATTGCAAACAAGGTCCCGAAAAAGCCAGGTCCTTTCCTGCGGGGTACCGGCTCGTAGTATTCCGGTTCTTCATTCTCCGACTCATCATCAGCGAAAATGTCTATTTTGGCTTTTTGTGAAATGCGTTCAAAAGAGGCATCCTCGATCAGCAGATGGATTTCTTCCAACTGTTCTCGGTCGAAAGTTCCACTCGAGCTTTCCGCAGCTTTGCTTAAAACCGGCTTATCAATCAGAATTGTCATTTCCAAAATATGTTCCGGCAAGAAGCGGACTCCTGCAATCAATGCTTTCTCAACGAATGTGGTGGCAAATTTTGAGTCATAAAAAGCAAACTCATTTACAACCTCAAAAACCTCCTCGGGGTCACCGTAATTCGATAGGCGGTATGAATAGCTTTTTTGAGTACTAAGGGACCAATCGTAGAAACTGGCATAGTATTCATCCCATGACATTTTTTTCATTGGTTCAAGCCTCCAGTATCGAAATTATTTCTTGTGACTTTCAATCCAGTTCAGCAAATATGGTCTGTCGTTATTGGCACCCTTTTCTCAAACCATTCACAGCACATGCGATAAGAGGAGAGTACCACTTAATAGAAGAGCGGTTATTGTTCTGGCTAAATGTTTCATCCAGCCTCACCCCTCATTGCATTTACCTTATAGATGTACTCCCGACGTTCAGCACTACTGAGTTCGGAGTACTCCTCATAGGTCAGCCCACCAATTCCATATTGAGCATTCCAATCATCCCGAATCTGTTGACGCTCGGCTTCGAGTTCGGCATCTTTCTGCTCTTGGATTGCTTGTTGGCTGGCTAAAGTCTCAGCACGTTCCTTGGCAGCTGCGATGTGCTTCTCCACGGAACGCTGAGCATACTTCTGTGCACGTTCATCAGAGTAGCCGTATTCTTCAACGGCTTCGTTGTACTTGTACTGGTAGTATGCCTGAATGGTTTCCTCACTCAATTCGCCTTTATCATAATCTTCACCGTAGAATTGCTCCAAAACGCTTGAATCACTTCCATTTGACTGCACGGAAGTAACCTCGCTGCTGGTTTGGTTGAATTGTGCCGGAGGAAAATCTTTTCTATATTTTATCTTTTATAGATGAATTTCGCAAGATTATTTGGGTTTTTATACTGCGTGGTTTCTCATTTGTTGCTGTTCCATGGAATTGCCACTTTCTATTCTCCAGTGCCCATGGTTAAAAACATTTTCCAAAATGAGTTATAGGCACCAATGAGCATTCGATAGGTGCTGTTATTTCTCTTAAATTCAATGGCTGACCATGCAACCACTGTATCAACATTGGAAAAATAACATTTCCTTCTTACGTGCATTCCTGTATTCTTAAGGGTTTACACCATAAAATGCTTTGCTCTGGCCACTTGGATGAAAGGATTTTACTTTTTTACAATATTTTTACCGAAATTAGACCCCAAAACATGGTACAATCTTTTATAGTAAACGCAATGTTAAAAAACCCAGCAATGGGTCGGTCAGCCCCAAGGGGCAAAGGAGCGATTTCAAATGATTTATATTTTGGAAGATGACAGCAACATCCGGGAGCTTGTAACCTATACCCTCAACCGTTCCGGGCATCAAGCAGTAGGATTTGAACTTCCCAGCCAGTTCTGGAATGCACTGGAGCAGGAACAGCCGGAACTTCTCCTGCTGGATATTATGCTGCCAGAGCAGGATGGGCTTTCCATCTTAAAGCGGCTTCGCTCTTCCTCTGCCACCAGCCAGCTGCCTGTGATTATGCTTACCGCAAAGGGCAGTGAATACGACCGAGTTACCGGCCTGGACAATGGGGCCGACGACTATATCTCCAAACCATTTGGCATGATGGAGCTTGTGGCACGGGTAAATGCTCTGCTGCGCCGTGCCAAACCCCAAACCGACCCGGACGAGTTATCGGTGGGTGGGATTCGCCTTTTCCCTGCTCGCCACCAGGTTTTTTCCGGTGGACAGGAAGTCACCCTGACCCACAAGGAGTTCGAACTTTTGCGACAGCTTATGCTCCAGCCGGGCATTGTCTTTACACGGGAAAAACTGCTGAACCAAATTTGGGGTTATACCTTTGAGGCAGAAAGCCGCACCGTGGACGTACATATCCGTACCCTGCGCCAAAAGCTGGGGGATTGTGGCAGTCAAATTGAAACTGTACGTGGAACTGGCTATCGCATCCGGGAGGAGGAGGCATGACCAGACGCATCTTCAACGCAATGCTGGGCGTCACCCTTGTTGCGGTGGCTCTTTGTATGTTTTTCCTGACAGCCATTCTTCTGCCCCATTATGAAAGCCGAATCAGTGCAGAGCTTCAGGTGGAACTGGATTACCTGGCTCAGATGGTGGAAGACTTTGGCATAGAATCGTTGAACGACTTCCACTTTGATAAAAATCGTATTACCTTGATTCAACCGGATGGTACTGTCACCTTTGACAGCTCGGTGGACCCTGCCACCCTTGACAACCACGGCAACCGGGATGAAGTAAAGCAGGCGTTAGCCACAGGAAAGGGCAAAAGCTCCCGTTCTTCGGACACCCTGCGGGACAAAACGCTGTATCATGCGCTACGGCTTTCGGATGGGTCGGTGTTGCGGATTGGCTCCACCCAGTATTCCGGCATGGGTATGGTTTTTCTGCTGATACAGCCCATCGTTTTGATTCTTGCACTGGTAGCATTGCTCAGTGCCATTATCTCCTACTGGGTTGCAGTTCGGCTTACAAAGCCCTTGAATGCCATCAACTTGGAGCATCCGCAAATTTCCAAGGAATACGAAGAACTCGCCCCTCTGTTGCGACGGCTGAACCACCAAAATCGCCAGATTAAGGCCCAGATGCTGGAGTTAAGCCAGCAACAGCAACGATTTGCTTCCATCACCGATCATATGAAAGAGGGCTTTCTGGTGCTGGATGCGAAAGGCCGGGTGCTTTCCTATAACACCAGCACCAGCCAACTCCTCCATGCCACCCACGATTTAACCGGGCAGAACATGACCAAATGGCCCATCAAGGAACTGGCTAAGGCGGTAAGGGATGCTCTGGAGGGACACCATAACGAGACTGTAATCCCCCTGTATGGGCGGATGTGTCAGCTTTTTGCAAACCCGGTTTACCACCAGGAAAGTTTGACTGGTACGGTTATTGTACTTTTGGACGTAACTGAAAAGCACGAACGGGAAACCTTGCGGCGGGAGTTCAGCGCCAATGTCTCCCACGAGCTGAAAACTCCTTTGACATCCATCTCTGGCATTGCGGAAATCATGAAAAGCGGCCTGGTGGATTCCCAGGATGTGGCTTCCTTTGCCGGAAAAATCTACGATGAGTCCCAGCGCCTGATTCATCTGGTGGGCGACATCATCAATCTCTCCCAGCTGGATGAAAACTCCATCCCCTATACTCCCGCCCCCGTAGACTTGACTATGTTGGCAAAGACCATCGCTTTGAGTCTGGATACCACCGCCCAAAAGCAGAATGTGCAATTGAGCGTGGAGGGCGAGCCGGTTGTAATCAGCGGTGTGCGCCCTGTCCTGGAAGAGATGCTCTTCAACCTGTGCGAGAACGCCATCAAATACAACAAACCCGGCGGCCATGTATGGGTAAGTTGCAAGAACTCCCCTACCGGGCCCATTGTGGAGGTGAAAGATGACGGCATTGGCATTCCTGCCGAGGACCACGACCGGGTGTTTGAACGCTTTTACCGGGTGGACAAAAGCCATTCCAAAGCCATCGGCGGAACGGGACTTGGCCTTTCCATTGTAAAACACAGCGCAGCTTATCACCATGCCCGCATCGAACTGAATAGCACCCCAGGAGAAGGCACCTGCATCCGGCTGTACTTCCCTGCCAGCTCTCACCTGCCTGTTTCCGCTCTTGGAACACAAGCAAACCAGCTTACATTGGGATAAATGAAAACATCCCCCGGCATTAACTGCCGGGGGATGTTTTTGTTATCTGGATGATTGATTGGCTCTGTAAACTATTTTGTGATTTTTTTGCGGGCGATGCCTATTCCAAAGAAAAGACGCAAGGGACATCAGCCCATATCCCGTGGAAATACCAATTACATTCAATAAAATATCGTCCACATCAAAAGTCCCAAGCCCTGTTACAAGCTGTACCCCTTCCATCAAGAAAACCATCACAAACCCTGCCAGAAATACCTTCCAAAATCGACGGAAGGTGGGATATGCCAAGGGAAGTAAAACTCCAATGGGAATAAAGGCCAGTGTATTGGCCAACAGGTTCAGCCTTGCCCAGCTGCTGGATATATGCTGTATCTGGCGCAAAACGGTATAGCCCAGTTGCAGGTTGTACCAGTGAAAAGGCTGGGCCGTCTGCCACCGATGCCACAGGTCCACAAAAGAACCATTGAATTTTAAGATAATCACCAAAAATATCAGCAAGACATAAGCCCAAAACAGTAACTGTAAAAATCTCTTTTGTTTGCCCATTGACTCTCCTTTCCTGCAAAATTCATTGCCAGATTACTTTGTTGCCACTTTTTTTGCATTGGGATAGATTCGTTCCATTACGGTATCATCGTAATACGTATCCATCCACACCTGCCAGGACTGGGTGGCAGGGAGCTGCTGGCTTCTTTCATTGTAACGAAGCAACGCAAGGCCGCTGACGCTTACATTCACCACCATAAATACAACGAGAATGCCGGTCAATGGTTTTCCTATTTTCATGGGAATTTTTTCAATCCATGCAGAAAGTTTTGGATAAATCCGTTTCATCCAGGCCACCGCCGCAATGCCCCAGAAGAAGCAGTACAGCAGGTTGATGCGTCCGCCCAGGTTAAAGGGGATTTTGCTGTAATCCCAAAATACGGTGCCAAAGCAAATCTCGGTAAAGACACTGCACAGGTATTCGTATGCACCGCCCATCAGCGTACCCATCCAGAAAAGAAATCCGTCCGACCGGGTTTGGTAGCGGTACAACAATAGGGTTGCCATGGCAAGGGCGATACCCCACACAAGGCTAAACGGGCCGAACACCACACTGCTTCGGCTCATCCAGGTTCCCCCGGTTATCCGGCAAAAGATGGTTTCCGCAATATCTCCTAGGAATGAACCCAAGAAAAATAGCCAGAACAGCTTGTAAAACCCTAATCCGGCGGCAAACACTCCTTGCGCCACCACCGGCTTTTCCCGGCGGGGAACAATGTATCCCTTCTCCAGTCGGGTTGCAGTGATATTGACAATCCAGCGCTGGAATCTCCCCGTCCAGGCTGTAATTTGGCCATCCATCTTTTGCAGCGGCATCCAGCCACCATGGCCGTATAGCACAAGCAAAGAACCAATGCCGTCCACTGCCGTCAGGAATAACAGCACCAGCAAAACCGTTTTTGCCGCTACGGACGGAAGCAGGTCGTATACAAACAGTAATGCGGGGGAAATCCACTGCACCGCCACAAGGCCCAGCACACCCCACAAAGCCGAAAAAGGCAGACATACATATCCGTCCAGGTTCCATTTCACCTTGGAATAGTCCCACCATCTGCCATAATGGGAATGTTCCAGCAGGTGTCCTGCCAGCCATTCCAGGACGGTGCAATAAATGGCACTTCCTAAAAACAGGAACAGCCAGTTGCCCCGAAGGTCAGCAAGGCTTACGGAAACCAACGCACCCGCAACGCCATACAAAGCGCACAACGGGCCATCCAGTAATCCTCGGTTGATGAACCGACGGTTTCGCACCGTTGCCACAACGGTTTCCAAAATCCAGCCAGCAAATCCATAACAGAAAAACAGCCACATCAAATGGTAATGCATATTCAATCCCCTTTCCCCTCTGGTTTAATCCTCGCCCGCAGGCGGACAGGCACCGATGCCCTGCCGTTGGAGGATCAATCACCTTTCTATTAGTATACAGAAAGTTTGCGGGCGTGTACATAGAATCCGGGGACGAATTTATGTGTATTTTGTAAATTTTTGAATTTGGCGGTCAGTTTTCCAAATCTTTTGCTTGCACACGAAAATTTTACAAAATATTTCTTTTTTCTGGAAAGAAATGGGTGTATACTATTTGTAGAGGGGATTTAAGCAAACCGCAGGCAAAGCGGTGGATTCGCTTTCTGTGGGGAGTTGCCCTATCTGGAAAGGAGCTGTTTTTATGATACCATGTCGTAATACCTGCCCCCGTTACCAGGAAGGTTGTCACAAAACTTGTGCCCAGTGGGCCGAGATACGTAGCGCTTTCCAAAAAGAGCAACGGGAAAAGAAGCTCTGGCTAAAATCTCATAACGAGATTTCCAGCACCATTCTCCGTCAGTATCGGCTGATGAATCCACTGCGATCCCATCACTTCTAACCCCAAATAAAAGCCTCTTGGAACAAATTGTCCCAAGAGGCTTTTTCCATAAAAAAGACAGAACGCTGTAATTTCCAGCTGTTCTGTCTTTTTACATTGTTTGTCGGCTGATGGAATAGCCAGCAAACACCCTGTATGGTATGATTTTATGCCCTGCTCAGTTCCAGCTTTGGAGTACTGGCGGCCTTGGCAATGGCCATGCCATACCGTACCAGCACATATCCCACCAGAACCACGGCAAGGATTGTTTGCAACAACACAATTACCTGCATCCAGTTCCCCAGGGCTAGCTCTTGCTTTTGGTAAAACGTTGCTGCCTGCTTTGTGGCAACTGCGCTGATGGCAAAGGGGAAGGTAAATGCGGCGTAGCTGGGGTAGAACGGCAGTTTCACGGATTTAAATAACCCGTACAGCCCCAGCAGATACAGAATACCTGCCACTGCCATCATGAGGGTTACAAGCCAAAGCTGTTTTTGCTCTGCCGCCGCAAGGTAGGCCGCCAAACATAGGCTCATGGGAGCGGCATAGATACAAAAGAGCGGTTTTGCAGGTGGAACATAATCCCGAGATACCACAGCACCGTGGCGGGCAGGGGTAAGAAGGGCTTAGCATAACTGGCAAGTAACACGGTTGCCATGGGAAAAGTGCCGCCTGTTACACTGGACACCACTGCATCCGTGGTTATGGCTTGTTTCACCGCCGAGAAGCACAGAATACATTTTGCAAGAAAAATCGCCCACAATACCAGCCCCAAACCACCTAGACACAGGCGAAGTTGCGGACTGTAACTTTGCAGAAGATTTCCCAAGGCAAAAACGGACAAAATCACCGCAGAGAACGGCAAAGGAATTGCAGATAGCCACCGCTTCATTGTTGCTTCTCCTTATGCCTCATCCAGATTTTTGACCCCGTATTCACGGCAGATAATATCTGCCACCTTCCAGGCACACAGGCCGGTAAAGTGAATGCACTGCTCCTTGTGCTCGCCTTTGCCCATGTCAAATTCGCGGGTAAGGATACGACAGCAGATGGCATTTTTGCCATTGGCCTTGCGGAACCAGTCATGCAATTCATGGGTGAGTGCCATGCACTTGTTCACCACAGGGTCGGTGGGGCCGGCCTGCTGGGTACGACCAAACATCATGCCAAGAGCCAGTACGCCGCCGTTCAAGGCACCGCAAGCACAACCAGAGCGTCCCACGCCCACCGCCATGCCAGAGGACATGGCAATGACTTCTTCCGGCACATCCAGCTTAAATTCCGACCGGATGGCGGACATCAGAGCTTCACAGCAGAAATACCCATTACGGTAATTATCCTCTGCCACCTGTTGTACTTTTTTCAGGCTTATCTCATTTACATTGACCTGCATACTTGACGCTCCTTTTAAACTTTCATAAAAAGCAGTTCAACCACCGGGTGCGGATGGGTTTCTGCAAACCAGTTCTGCATCTATTGTGCATGATTTACCGAGCGTTGTCAATATGTTGCAATAACGAATCTATTTTTTCCATAAAACCGCCTGATTCATCAGTTTTTTCGATGAATCAGTGTTGTTTGCTTGTTGGCGGCGCTTTCTTTGATACAACAAGACAGCCATCCCTCCAAGTAAGAGGACAACAGCCCCCAAGGCAATGCGCTGTACCCACTGTTCTCCCTCAATTCGTGGCTGGGAAGGCACAATGTGGTGCTGCTCCTGCCCCAGTACCAGCTGGTGTTCCGCCGGGGCTTGTCCCTCCTGCACCCGCTGGCAGTACACCACATACCGCTGGGTATTTTGTGGGTAGGGATGGCAGGTAATCAGGGTGAGCATCTCTTTTCCCGGCTGGATTTTAACCGCATCAATGTCATCCGGCTGAATCACGCCAATCTCCACCACCGTGTAATCCAGAGTCCCCCAAAAATCCTGCAAGGCGACTTGGTCCCCCACCTGCAACCGCTCGATGTCCCGGAACATGGCGATGCCTTTCCATCCCCTGTGGGCCGCAATCACTGTATTTGTGTTTTCTCCCCCAATGGGCATACTGGTTTGCCCCAGCACCGCCGCTCCTTTGGCAAGGTTTTCATCCGTAGCGCCTAGATATAGTGGCAGTTCCTGCTCCATGGCAGGAATGGAGAGATACCCCACCGCTTGTTCCTCCAGGCCATATTTTGCAAAATCAAAAGGACTTTGTTGGTAGCTCCATGCGTCCACCAATCCCCGCTGTTCCTCTTGATAAATCTGCTCATTGTATGTCTGCATATCCTTTTGTAGCTGTTGATAAACGGACTCCTGCCCTTGTTCTTGCTGAAATTGCTGCTTTAGCCGGGCGACTTCCTGGGAGGATTCCATCTGCCCCTGGTATCCATGGAGTACCGGGTAGAGCATTACCCCAAGCCCTGCTAGAAACAATAGGGCACAAAGCAGGGAAACGGCTTTACGCATGGTTTACACCTCCTTGTGGCCCTTACGGATGGCTTTTACTGCAAATACAGCCAATGCACCCACCCCAAGGATTCCTGCTCCGAGGGACAAAGCCTTGAGATACTGTTGTCGCCAGGTACTTCCCCGCTGGGGCTGTGCCACTGTTTGCTCTGCTATGGCATTATTTTCCACCCGTGTGCCCCGCACCAGCAACCGATGGGAGTTGATTCCATACGGGGTGCAGGTGACCAATGTTACATAGTCCTGTTCTGCGTTAATGCGCAAATCATCCAATTCATTGGGCAATACCACCCGGATTTGGTCCACCTGATAGGCCAGTTCCTGTCCCAGTACGTGGATGTAAAACAAATCCCCTTCCACCAGTTGGTTCAGGTCGGTGAAAAGCTTTTTGTCCCCGAGGCCGGTATGGGCGGACAGCACGCTGTGTGTTCCAACACCACCCACAGGCAGAGAGCTGCCTTGCAGGTGTCCCACCCCTTTTTGCAATATGTCTTCTTCCACACCATGGTAAATGACTAAATTTACATCAATGGCTGGGATGGTGAGATACCCCATGGAGCCATCCCCTTGCGGGTTCAAAAGCCCTGCATAGGGCATGGCAGTTGGGTCAAGTTGGGCTTCTTCAAAGGGGTCGGTGAGCAATACCCCGCCCTTAATTAAGGTTGTATTATAATCGTAGCAGGCCTGCAACTGCTGGATTCGGTCGCTTTCCGGCAGTTGCTGTTCCACAAGCTGGTCATATTCATCTGTCAGTTTTTCCTGCTGATGTTCATAGTATAGATTGCTGGCAAGCGGGTAGAGGGTCATGGACAGGCCCGCCACCAAAAGTAGGGCAATGATAATAGGGACAAGTTTTCCCTTCACGGAATCATTCCTTTCTTGTGACATATACAGCCCTGTTTTTATTTGGCTTTAAAAAAGGATTGAGCGGGTTGCCCAATCCTTTTCAGTGTTAACCTGTGTTTGTGCAAAGATATGGTGCCTTAATGGGACTTTTTCTTTTTGTTGTTCAGTACCATCAACAGGCCCGCAACACCAATCAGAGCAACGCCGCCCAAGGTGTACATCCAGGTGCCTTCGCCGCCTGTTCTGGGCAACTCAAACCCTTTTTGGTTGATTAACCCAAAGGCAAGCACTGCCAGGTCACCGTTGTTGTCCACAACATTATTCAGGTCAATATCGGGCGCATCAATCAGCTCTGCTTTGGAAGTTTGATCCAGGCGACCGTTGGCCACTCCATTGGCAAGGGCTCCCTCATCCACCAGAGCGATTCTCACATTGCCGCTGGTGATGTACCCCGTTTTGGTTGCACGTTCCTCCAGAATGTAGGTATCGGCACCAAGCCCTTCCAGTCTCAGCAAACCGGTTGTAACGTTGGGGGTCAAGAGATTCTGGTCACCATTGGGGTCCAGCTTATAGGAACCGTCAGCCTGTTTGGTGAACAGCAAAGCCTTGTCTATCTGACCTGCATCCGCCTCGGAAGCGTACAGAGCGAATTGTACGCTTTCATATGTATGGATTATAGCGGGGTCACCTTCAAAGGTCTTGTTCAGGTTTACGCCATAGGTATACACATGGGTAGTTATCTGATCAGTATGCTCGGTAGGCCCATTCTCGTAGGTAAGCTTTACCGTGTTGTCGTTTTGCTTTACTGCATCTGCGCCCAATTCTGCCTGGTAATGCAACTCCACTGCGTCACCAACCCAGTTTGTGTTGGTTAAGATACCCTTGTTAAAATCAAGCACAAAGCTGGAATCGGTATCCCCATTGGTGCCAGCGGAATGATGAATGGTCAGGGTTGCAACTATCGTACCGCCACCCACTGTTGTAAACTGATTTGTTGTCGAATCAAAGGTCAGCGGGGTTCCTCCCACAGTCAACTGGAAACTGTTATCTACAACAGACTGGTTCACCAGTTTATCTTCCAGCTTAAAGGTTACAAATTGGCTGTTTGCCGTGGGGTTGGGTAGCTTGGTGGTAATGTGATAGTCCAGGATATCCCCCACCTGAGCACTTACCGCAGAATTAAAACCAGTATTCTGGGTATGATTGGCCACCTCTTTTTCCAAGGGTAAATCCTGTGCCTTCAAGGCAACGGTGATGGGGGCTTGGTTACCAGAACTGGATGCCACGATAATACCCTGGTTTACCACGATGCCTTCCGGAACATGGGAGAACAACAGTGCATATCCACCGGGAGTCAAACCAGTTAAGGCCATTTCGTTTCCAGTCCCTGCTGTTTCGGTTCTATTCGCTAGGATACCCTTTGCCTGGATATACTGCTCGATCCAGTCATACAACACAATCATGCCGGTGTTATCCTGCGCATTGCCATTCTGGATACGGCTGAGCAAGTCCTCGGTGGGGAACTGACTATCCAGAGCGGAGTCATCCTCAATCTTAATGCTGGGGGTAGTCATATCGGGCTGCTGGTCCTGCGCCACGATTTTCTGGCTGATTGCATCGTAGGTTAGATAAACTGGGCCACGGGGTGCATCCCCGAAATGTTTTTCTACTTCGGGGGTATCAAACAGTGGCTTGAAGTCTTCCGTAACCTTGTAGGTTTTGCGCATTGGATCTTCTTCAATGGGGTTTGTCTGCTGGAGCACCATGTAGGCATTCACCTGCATTCCACTCCAAGGTATGGTAATGGTGTCCGGCTTGGTAATGGAGATTCTACCACTGGTATCTGCCGCAAAGGCATAGCTGGGAATCAGTGCAAAAATCAGTGCCATGGTGATGAGCAGTGCAGAAAATCTGACGGCCCATGAACTTTTTGTCGCTGTCATCAATATGTCGCCTCCTGGTAGTCATTTTTTATATTTTGCGTTTACGATGAGCAATGGCCCATCCAACTGCCACGGTTGTAATAACCAGACCCAAGGCCGGCAAGATGCCAAATCCATTCAGTCCGGTAAAAGGAATGCCCAAACTTCTAAAGTTTGCCACACTGTACAGAACATCGTAAACCTCGCCTCCATTTGCTGGCTGAGCAGGCAATGTGAACCATTCCACATCGTCCCCCTTCAGATAGCCATCTGGGATTCTGGTTTCTACGAATTTGTATTGAATGGGTCGACCCTGTGCATCGGTGAGGGGCAACTCACTGAACTGCACAATGGCTTCCACATTCTTGGAACGTTCTGCATCCCAGCGACCGCTGTTGAATGCGCTGGCTTCCTGAGAGGTCAAGGGCCGATAGTAGTAATATCCGCTGGCTGTTCCATCCTCTGCCCGCAAGGTATGGACAATGTAGGATTGGCCATCCAGATTATACCGCATCATATCCTTGTTGAAGTTTTGGTCATTCTCCCCAATCTTGGTGCGTTCTGCCAGACTGGTGAACCGCTGGGTTACCGCCACACTTTCCTTGCCATCTGCATCTTTCTGATACAGGGTAAACCCTGCACCATTCAGCAGAGTACCAGCTGTGGTTCGTTTGGTAATGGTAATCGAAGCACTTCGGGTGTTGGTGACCGCCACAACGTCTTCCACCGCAGTTGCACCTTGTGTTCCACCACTAATCTGGCCCATCAACACGTTGTTTTCCATGCTTGCCGGCGCTCCATTCACAGTTGCCTCCGGTCGATATCCCATGGGCGTTTCCACAATGCGGTAACGGGTTCCGATGGGCAGTTTTTCAATCTTCAGCGTATCGCCGGAACCAAGGTTTACCGTCAGGTGTCCCGTTCCTTCAATTGTACCGTGGTCAATCGTTGCGCCGTTTACATCGGTGATAACCCAATCGTACTGACCAGAAAGAGTCTGGGTAGCGGTGCTATCCTGCAATGTAATGGCAAAGGGGAATTTCTGGCTGGTAGACTGGTCTGCAACCGTCTTGGTAAGAACCAGTGTACCGTATTTATCCAGATGGTTATAAAAACGGAAGAACGGGTTGCCCACCGGACGAGTTACCACCCCTTGGGCGGACGTGGAAGTCTTTGATATGCCTTCGTTTACCGATACGTTGGTGGTGTAATTTTGCAACATCGCATCGGCGGAATCCACCTCCTGCACCTGCACAACCAAGCCAAAGGGCATTCCCGTTACGGTCAGAGTTTCCTCATGGGCAAGCAGCACCTGCTGTGCATTGCCCACTGCTGTCCAGCGGTTTGCGGTCAGGGTCGGGTCAGGTGTAACGCTGCTTACTTTGTATCCGTCCCCTGCCTTTGCAAACTGGATTTTTCCCTGCTCCACCGCTGTGCCATCCGGCTTTGTAATGGTATAATCGTATCCATTTTGAGTATCCGGCCATACAGGAACAGGGTTGGTATCGGTGGGCTGGCCCGTAACATTGATGTCAAAGGCAAACAGCTTCTTCCGCTCGGCTTCCAGCTCCTGGTCGGTGAAGGCATTGGAGGCCGTCACAAACTTTTGGATAGAGAACCGTCCCTGGCTGTCCTGGCTCCGGTTTCTTACAATGATGCCGGTAGAACCAGTGAACAGACCTCGGATATTTGTGTCACGAAGGTCGTTCTTCTCCGCAATGGTCTGGTAGTTCGGGTCCCCTTGGTGGGCGGTGTAGTTTTGGTGAATGCCCAGTGCCGGTATCCCGGAATCCACTTCAAAGTAGGGGTTTGGCGCTATCCCATTCACGGCGTGCGTTCCGTATTCCAGCAACGCATTGGATAGACCGTAGTGGAGGTTCAGGCTTTGCCCGGTTCTCCAGATTGTACCCGGTACGCCGGGAGTTTCCGTGATATTGTCCTCGCCTTTCATCAATGCGCCAAAATCATCCGCAATCAGCAACTTTGCGGTAATATCCCGCAAGGTAATGTTCACGCTGTCCTGTTGCGCATAGCGGGACATGGTATGTACCAAGACGCCCAATCCTTTTCGGACGGTAATGCCGTCGTTTTCCTCCAAAGCATCGGCATACACACGGCCATTGGGGAACATCCGGATGGGAACAATTTCATCGTTTATCACATACCCGGTGGGAGCTGCCGTTTCCCTGAGATAAATCTCCTCCAGCTCACTGGCACGGTAGTAAACAACTGCATACCCATTTGCATCTGTCTTGGTGGTCAACAGCGCATTTTTATTCTGTTTGGCATCCTCTTCGTTGGCGAAAAGGCTAAAGTACGCATCTGCCACCGGCAAGCCATTTTCGTCCAGCTTTTGAACATAAATTTCCGGCTGGATGTTTGGCACATAGATTCGACTGCTGAACAGCCGGTTAAACTCGGACAAATCCAGCAAACCAAACGCCGGATTTCCGCTGGGGCTGGTCTCCGGCTCAATTTCCTTTGCCAAGGCATGGATGGCCAGTTTGCCAAATTCCTTTGCTTCATCATCGGTCATATCCGACGGGTCTTTGCCATGGCCAGCCTCTTTCATCCGGGCGGCCACCACATCCGCAATGGCATCCAGTTTTTCCTGGGTGGTTCCATTGCTGATATCGCCGAAGACGTCACTTAGGCTTTCCAAATCCACAAAGTAGTAGGCCACCGCCATATCGCTTGCGGTGTTACCGCTTGCCCAGTAATACCGCTGAGCATCGCCGGGAAGGTCGGTATGAGTACCTGCAAAACGGTCGTTTTCCTCATCCCATTCCATCGTCCAGGTGGTGTATTTGTAATTTTCCAAGGCGTTGTACTGTGCGCCGTAAATCTGACTCAGCAGGGCAACCACAATGGCCTGCCGCTGTGTCAAATCACTTTGTCCGTTTATGCTTTTAAAGCTAACGGTCTGATAACCAGCCAGGCCAGAACCATACAGCGGCACCCACTGTCCCTGGGTGTTCAACAAGGGAACACCCACAATGATTCCCCGTTGGGCTGTCTCTCGGTCCACCGAGCCGCCCTGTTCAAAGTGCAGGTCACCAGCCTGGTATACGTTTGCCACAAAGTTCATGCGTGCGCCGGTGGCCCACTGGTTTTCTACCATCAAAAGGTTGGTTCCGGTGGCGGTTCC
>JAHLFP010000028.1 GCA_018883715.1 Candidatus Allofournierella pullistercoris
GCCGCCACATAGGGATGCATGACGCAATCGGTGGCATAGTGGCACAAAAAACCAAGGACATAACTGCGCTGGGTGGGGGTTCTTGCCCCCGCAATCAGGGATGCCAAAAAAGCGCCGGTGTTTTCCTGGTGTAGCCGCTGTCCCAATACAGGTAGGTTTTCCGTCCGTTTTGCTGCTGGTTTCCAAACCTGATAGCAGAACAGCGGGTCGGGGCCGTTTGCTCCTGCCCCAAAGGCCGCCGGGTCTTTGGGCTGGATGCCCGCGAACTCTGCGGCTTGCCGGGCGGTGCGAATATGAGTGTAGCCTTCTGGCATGGGTCAATCTCCTTTGTTTGCCATGGCAACAGGGTTGCCTATGGGTTGTTTTGTCTGGCTGACACGGGGCAGTACCACCATGTACAGCACCCCGCCCACCAAAAAGATAAGCAGAAGGCTCAAGATACCCCAGGGGGCGGCGGTGCTGTCAATCTGCTCCAGTTGCTGGGCGGTGGCGGTTGCTCTGGTCAAACCCAGCTTTGCAAGCTGGATGTCCGCCGCAAGTCCACTGCTCCAGCCCACCAAAGCCGGGCCCATGATGGCGCTGAACTTGCCAAAAATATCATAAAATCCGAAAAATTCTCCACTGCGGTTTTTGTCCGGAATCATCTTGCCGAACATACTGCGGCTGAGTGCCTGGATGCCGCCCTGGCTGGTGGCAACCAGGACCGCCATTACCCAGAACTGCCAAACTTCCTTTAAGAAGAAGGCGTACACCGTCACACCCATATAGATGCAGATGCCCACCGCCACCATGGCACGGGCGCCAAACCGCTGGCTTGCCTTGATGTAAAGCAGGCAGAAGGGCAGTCCCAGCACCTGTACAAGCAGCAGGGCAAGGAGCATGCTGGTAGAATCCAGTCCCAAGGTATCGCCGTAGCTGGTGGACATATGAATGATGGTGTTTACCCCATCAATATAAAAGAAATATGCAATCAAGTACACCAACATTTCCTTGTGGCGCACAATTTCCCGCAAAGTGCTGCCAATCCCCTTCAATGCCTTGCCCACTGCACCGGGGGTGCGGGGCTGGTAACTGGTCTGGTGTACGTTGCGCAGCATGGGAATGCTGAACACAAACCACCATACAGCGGTAAGACCAAAGGCAAAACTAAGGCAGAACAGCATCTTATCCGAACCCAAAATCAGGTTCAAAATCAAAAAGGCAAGCAAGGGAATGGTGGACCCGCCGATATACCCCATGCCGTATCCCATGGTGGACACCTTATCCATCCGTTCCGGGGTGGTGACGTCGTTGAGGAAGCTGTCATAGTACAAATTTGCCGCCGCAAAACCGATGCTGGACAGCACGTACAATGCAAGCACGGCCATACCCACGGTTTGGGCAGCCTGCTGGGTGGTAAAATCCAGCAGAGGTGTTACCGCAAGCCCTGCACAGGACAAAACGCCCACCAGCATAAAGGCGGTGAACAGCTTTTTGCGCATGCCCTGAAAATCGCCAAACACACCCAGCACCGGGGCCAGCAAGGCCACAATGCCCATGGCGGCACTGGTGGCATAGCCCCAGGTGCTCATGCCCAAAGCGGAATCCGCCATATAACCAGCCACCGTATTATAGAAGATAGGCAAAATAGTGGCTACCACCACCGAGTGGGCACTGTTAGCCCAGTCATACATCATCCAGCTTTTCTCCTGGGTGGTAAATCCCCGTAGAAACCCCTTCATTGCGTCACCTCTTTAGTTTTGATAAATTCTGAAACGGAAAATAGTTCCATTTTTTTAACCAGTCCAGTGTACCATGAACTTTAGGAAAGCTCAATCAAATTTCTGTTAAAACTTCCTATTTCAGTGTGTTTTCAGAAAAACAGACAAATTTGTTCGGGTATTTTTTTCTTGCAGAACAATGAGAGCAGAAAAAAACCAGCACAGACAGGCTGTACTGGTTGTTTTTTTCTTTTGATGGAAAGCCTTTGGTTTGGGCGGAATGCTTGCTTTTCTGTCCCATTCCATCCCCTTACATAGGGCTGGCTTTCCCATTTATAGGGTATCACTGGGTGACGGCGCTCATTTGGGAAACCCCACGGTCTATCCCTTGCTGGTATCCTTCCTCCCAGCCTCTATTATGTCCAGTGTCATAGCCTTGTTGATAGCCATTCTCCGACCCTTGGTTAAATCCATCCTCTTGACCCATATCAAAGCCGGTATCGTAGCCTTCCTGATAGCTATGCTCGGCACCTTCCTGGAAGCCTTGCGCCTTACCCTCTTCAAAGCCAGCTTCATAGCCGTCGTTGTAAATCTGGTCGTAGTAATCCACTGGCGTCTCCAGCTCTACACGCTCTGCCAAAAACTCCGGGCTTACGGTAAAATCAAACTCCTCCATAAAGGTAAAGCTGTATACCTGTCCCTGGGCATCTGCGGCCTTTACCCAAACCACATCCACCTGATTTTCATGAAGAAACTGTGCCATCTTCTGGGCCTTTGTGGCAAAGTCGGTGATGTCGGTTACAGGTTCTGACAATTGTAGGCTTACATTTACAACGGGCTCTTTTGCCGTGCTTACCTGCCCCACCAGGTACATATAAGTGTCTCCCGTCCAGTCGGCCCAGACATGAAACTCTTTGATGGGCTGGTCTTGCACCAGAGGCACCAGCCGTTTTTCCTCCTGCTCTTGAAAGGCAAGCTGCTCTGCCTGTGTCTCAGGAGAAAAATAGGCCTGCCAATACTGGCCGGCTGCCCCCGCAAGGAGAGAGCCGCCAATCAAAACGGCGCAGATAAAGGCACTCAAGATGCTCACCCGCACCTTTTCGTGGCTGTATTTATGACCGTACCAAAGTATTTCCGCTCCCAGCACCACCAGCAAAAGGGGGGCAAATTGTGCCACAAGCAGCAGGTTAAAGCTGGGCACAATGGCGTGCAGAAAAAGGACAGCGCCTGTTGCAATCAGGGCGCATCCCAGCGTCCACCAGCCCACCCACCGGGGCTTTTGCTGTACCGGGGGCTTTTTCTCCGGTGTTTGTATCTGGTTCACGGAAGTCTCCTGCATGGCTTAGTTCCCCCCTTCTTGTTCCTCGTCCCAGCTGGGCAGGGCAGGTACATCCTGCACGGGCTTGCGAACCATTCTCCAGCCCAGATAAATCAGTCCCAATGCCACCGCAACCTGGGGCACACTGTCCATCAGGGTGTGGAACATGCTGGCCCACGGATTGTCATAGCCCAGATAATCCCGCAAGTACCAGACAAACCGCATAATCACGGTGTTGTACATGCTGTAGACACCAAGGCCCACAAAAACCCAGCCCACAATTTTGTAGCTGTTGCGGCTCAGCTTTTGCCAAGGTTGGGCTTTGTCCAAACCAAAGGGAACCACATCCTCCGGATGCTCGCCCGCTTTCATCTTTGCCCGCAGGTCCAGGGCATCAAAAAAGCTGTACATATAAATCACCGGAACCAGCGCAATGCAGACCGGAACCAGCTCCGCCGCCACCACCGAGGCGGCAAAGAGCAGCGCCACACTAAACCCTCGTTTCATATATCCCTGGTACATCTGACCTGCGCCGGGCACAAAGGCAAAGCACAGAGCTAAAAATCCATTCTTCAACATATCAATCACTCCTTTTCGTTGGTGGGACCCTGCTGTAGTTGCTCCAGCTGGTAGGGTCGGTTATCCGGCTGTAGTCGTTCTTTTTGTCGTTCATATTCCCACTTTTGCAACATCTGGCTTAAGGTGGGTCGCTGAGGCTCAGGCTGTTCCTGGGATTGGGCCGTGGCAGAGGGGGTATAATCCCGCTCCACCATCTGTCCCATCTGCTGGAACACACCGGTGTACCACAGCGTACCTGCCACCGCCACCGATGCCGCCACCATGCCCCAGCGTTTCAGCTCGGTGCGCAGGTTTCGCACCCGCACCTGCCGCATCACCGGAAGGGTCATATCCTGGGGTGGCTCCATCAAGGGGGACTGGCACAACAGTTCGGTGTAGGTCTGCATACACTGGTTGCAAAAACCCAGGTGTTCCGCCACTTCCAGCCGGCCCAGTTCGTCCAGTGTTCCATCCATCAGCCCCTGCATCGCCTGGGGGGTGAGGTGTCCATCTGGGTAGAATAAATCCATCATCCTATGCCACTCCTTTCCCTGATTTGTTGTTGTAGCATCTGTTTTGCCCGGTACAACTGAGTATGTACCGTCTTGGGCGGTCGGCCCAGTTTGGTGGCGATTTCATCCACCGTGTTCTGTTGCAAAAAATACATTTGACATACCTGTAAATATGGCTCTCGTAAATCGTTCACCATATTGCAAATTGCCTCTGCTTCGCTCTGGCTCACCGCCAAATCCTCCGGCCCGGGCTGATAACTGCCCAGCTGGGCGGTGCTGGTTTGGGGCATCGCGTCCTCTCCCGGTGTGCTCACCCGCCTGCGCCAGGCGCTTTTCAGATAATCCTTGGATTTGTTGATGGCAATCCGGCTAAGCCAGGGGCCATAGTGCTCGGGGGGACACCGATCAATGTGCAGATAGGCAGACAGGAATGTTTCCTGCGCCAGGTCCTCTGCCTGCGCCTGATTTTGCACCATCTGGTAGCATACCGTGTAAATCATACGCTGGTACTGCTCCACCAGTTTGCTAAATTGTGCATCAGTCATTGGGTGTCACCTCCTTTGCTCTTCTCCCATGAAACGAAGGGAGGGGGAAGGTTTCTTCAAATTCCGCAAAAAAATTTTTCCGGTCAGCAAAAAACCGCATTCCCCCGGCTATACTGCCGGAAAAACACGGTTTTGCTTGTTACAGCTCCAGCACAAGCCCCACCGGACAGTGGTCACTGCCCTGGATGGCGGGATAGATGACGCTGTCCTTTACCTTGTCCATCAGCCGCTGGGACACCACAAAATAGTCAATGCGCCACCCCGTATTGTTTTTGCGGGCATTGAAGCGATAACTCCACCAGGTGTATGCGTCGGTCACGTCCGGGTAGAGCGTACGGAAGGTATCGCAAAAACCGCTGTCCAAAAGCTGGCTGAACTTGTCCCGCTCCTGGTCGGAAAAACCTGCATTGCCCCGGTTGGTTTTTGGGTTTTTTAAGTCAACCTCGTTGTGTGCGACATTAAGGTCTCCACAGTACACCACAGGCTTCTTTGCATCCAGCTCCAGCAGGTAGGCCCGCAAATCGTCCTCCCACTCCATCCGGTAGTCAATCCGGGCAAGGCCGTTCTGGGCGTTGGGGGTGTACACATTCACAAGATAGAAATCCGGATATTCCAGGGTAATGGCCCGTCCCTCGTGGCTGTGTTCCTCCTTGCCGATGCCATACTGTACGCTCAAAGGCTGATTGCGGCAGTAGCAAGCAGTACCGGAGTAGCCTTTTTTCTCGGCGCTGTAAAAATATTCGGTGTAGCCATCGGGGGCAAAATCCGCCTGCCCCGGCTGGCATTTTGTTTCCTGTATGCTGAAAATATCCGCATCCATCTGGGCAAACACCTCTGCAAAGCCTTTGGTGAGTGCGGCACGCAGTCCGTTTACATTCCAGCTTATCAATTTAAGTTCCATGGAAGATACTCCTTTATATATTAAAAAATAAGAGTTACTCCGATTATAGCCCCTTTTTCATGCCGCCGCAAGATGCTGGGATTCGGCTTTGTGCCGCCAAGGGCTTGTGTCCAGCGGATGGTGTCCAGCTTGTGGCTTTCCTCCTCCAAGCCTTGCCCGCAAAAGCAGGGATTTTACAGGAATCCAAAACCGGGCCAAGGCAAGGCCAGTTTAAACATCCTGTCCACCAAAGAGGAATTGCGCCGTCCTGCCCCCTGCAAGGTTTTTCGCTGGCGGCCCGGCATTCAGCCTCTTCTTTATCGCAAGTATACCCTCTATTCCCTACCTCCGGAATGGGCTTTTGTGGGATTTACCAAAATTTCGCCCAGCTTATTGACGGTATGCACAAATTTTTTATAATGAAATTGTTGCTTTATTCTGTGAAAGCAACTTCCTTGATTTTGTTGCATTGCCGCACAAAATTCTGTGGGGATGTGTTGCACCGGCGCTTTTGCGGCACATCCTCCCCCTTTTTTCAAAACAAAAGGCTGAGTGAATCACTTCACTCAGCCTTTTTATTTTTACATATTCAACCTTACCCGTTGCGGTAGCGGGCCAAAAACTCCTGGGTGCGCTGGTTTTGGGGTGTTTCAAAAATCTGGCTGGGGGTGCCTTCCTCGCAGATAAGGCCATCCGCCATAAACACCACATGGTTGCTCACGTCACGGGCAAAGGCCATTTCGTGGGTGACCAGAATCATGGTCATGCCCTCCTTGGCCAAATCCCGCATGACCGCCAGCACCTCACCCACCATTTCCGGGTCAAGGGCGCTGGTGGGCTCGTCAAACAGCAGTACCTCCGGTTGCATGGCAAGGGCACGGGCAATGGCCACCCGCTGCTGCTGTCCACCGGAAAGCTGTTTCGGCTTTGCGTTTTGATACTGGGCCATGCCCACCTTTTCCAGATAGGTGAGTGCCACCTGCTTTGCCTGCTCTGCCGGGCGTTTCAGCACCTTTTGCTGGCCCACCATGCAGTTTTGCAGGACAGTCATGTTGCTGAACAGATTAAAGGACTGGAACACCATGCCCACCTTGGTGCGGTAGGCGGGGATGTTATCCCCTTCCTGCAAAACCTTGCCGTGGAAGGCAATCTCGCCCCCGGTGGGGGTTTCCAGCAGGTTGAGGCACCGAAGCAGGGTGGACTTGCCACTGCCAGAGGGGCCGATGATGGTGGTCACATCCCCCTGGTTCACGGTAAAGTTAATATCCTTCAGGATGGTGCGCTGGCCGAACCTCTTGCTCAGATGCCGCACCTGTACAATGGGTGTTGCCTGGTTGCTCATACGATACACTCCCCTTTCCTTATTGCTCTGCCGGCTTGTGGTAGGGCGGTGCATTCAGCCCTCCGGTCTGGTTCACCAGTGCATAGTCACTGCTTCCGTCCATCTTCCGCTCCATCCAGCGCAGCAGTGCAGAGGACACCAGCGTCATCACCAGGTAGATTGCCATCTCGATGACAGCCGAGGGGAAGTAGGCATAGGTGGCACCCACCACGCCCTTGTGGACGCTGAACAGCTCTGCCACACCAATGATGAACAGCACCGAGGTGTCCTTGATGTTAATTACCAGGTTGTTGCCTACCTGGGGCATAATGTTGCGCAGTGCCTGGGGCAGTACCACATACAACATGGTTTGCAGGTGGGTCATACCAATGGCCTTGGCGGCTTCGGTCTGTCCCGCCGGGATGGAAAGGATGCCGCCTCGCACCGACTCGGCCATATAGGCACCGGTGTTCACAGATACAATAATCAAGGCGGCGGTCCACATATTCAGGTTGATGCCAAACACATAGGCCGCACCGTAGAAAATCAGCACCGCCTGCAAAATCATGGGGGTGCCACGGAACACCTCCACATACAGCCGCATCAGGCCACGCACCAACAGCAGACCCACCTTTTTGACCCCCTTGGTGGTGGCGGCGGGAATGGTCTGGACAATGCCGCACAGCAGGCCGATGATGCAACCAAAGAAGGTGCATACCACCGCAATCAGCACGGTCAAACCCGCACCCTTCAAGTAGCTATCTCCGTAATTTTGCAGCAGGTAGACAATCTGAGCGCCAAAGCCTTCCGGCAGACCGTCAGACAAGGGCTGTACCGCAATGGCCTGGTCCATCAGGGCGTTAAAATCTTCCTCGGTCATGGTTTCCAGCAGGCTGTTGATGCCCTCTTTCAGCTGGGTGTTGCCCTTCTGCACCGAGATACCAATGTTTACGTCCTCGCTGGATACCTGGAAGTTATCCTCCTGCCCGGTGAAGTCCAGCAGGACAAAATCCGGATAGGCTTGCAGTGCCGCCTTAGCGGTGGGAATGTCCGTTACCACCAGGTTCACCCGTCCGGTTTCCAGTGCCATCAACATGGCGGGGGCGGACTCCTGGGCGGTGAGGATGTTCACGCCGGGAATCTGGGGAATCGCCACATCATACCAGATGGTGCCCAGCTGGCTGGTGGCGGTTGCGCCCTCCAGCTGGCTCAAGCCCTGCGCCATGGCATAGGGGCTGTCCTGCCGGGTGAGTGCCACGATGGAAGCGTAAAAATAGGGAGCGGTGAAATCCACCGATTCCAGCCGTTCGCTGGTGATGGACTGACCCGCAATCACACAGTCCACCGTACCGCTTTGCACCGCCGGGACAAGGGAGTCCCAGTCCAGCCGCACAATTTCCAGCTCCACACCCAGGTGCTCCGCAATCCGTTTTGCCATCAGCACGTCATAGCCACCTGCAAAATCGTTGCTTTCCCGGATGGGAACTGCGCCGTTTTCGTCGGTGGGCTGGGTCCAGTTGTAGGGGGCATAGGCGCACTCCATGGCTACGGTGAGTACCCCGTCCTCCAGCCCGCTTGCCGCATAGCTGGCCGGGGCCAGCCACACCATTGCCAGCAGCACGCTACACAGTGCCGCAAACCTTCGCATCTGCTTCATGGTTGTATCATCCTTTCTGTTTTACGTCCTCCACGCAAAAAAGCCGCCCTCCCGTTTAGGGAGTGCGGCTATCAGACAAGACAACACCCAAAAAAGCACAGCTTACAGCCCTTTGGAAACCAAGGAAACAGCCTGCAAAATGGGCGGATTGCGATAGTGCTCCACGAAAACGGGTTCGTGACAGTCCGGCGAATCTTCTTCGACGGCCCAGGTCAAACCTCCACAGCCATGGAGCGTCTGCCTTCGGCGGTTTCCCCTTTCACACACAGCGGGTGGTCTGCCCGTCTGCTGGTGCTACTGATGTACACCGCGCCTCTATCTTTGGCATTTCATTCTTGCATTGGAATGAAGTTCTGCACCTAAGCATACCTTCTTCCCGTCCTTGTGTCAAGTGCCTTTTTCAAAATTTTATGCTTCCAGCCCCTGTTTCAGCCGTTCCACCTGCTCCAGCCAGACGGTGGCACAGGCATCGCTGGGCATCCGCCAATCCCCACGGGGGGACAGGCTTACGCTACCCACCTTGGGGCCATCCGGCAGGCAGCTGCGCTTGAACTGCTGGTTAAAGAACCGGCGGTAGAAGTTTTCCAGCCACCGCACCAGTTCCTTGTCGGTATACATCTCGGCAAAGGCATGCTGTGCCAGCCAGAAAATCTTTTCCGGCTCAAAGCCCCAGCGGATGGCATAGTACAGGTAAAAATCATGGAGGGTATAGGGGCCCACAATTTTCTCGGTCTGCTGGGCAATCTCGCCCTGCTCATCCGGAGGCAGAAGCTCCGGGCTGACTGGGGTGTCCAGAATATCCAGCAGCACCTCTTTCAGGTCCGGCTGGCTGGCATCCGCCACCGTCTGCACCATATGGCGCACCAGTGTTTTGGGGATGGAGCCGTTCACCCCGTACATGCTCATGTGGTCGCCGTTGTAGGTGGCCCAGCCCAAAGCAAGTTCTGACAAATCGCCCGTTCCAATCACCAGTCCCCCCAGCTTGTTTGCCAGGTTCATCAGCACCAAGGTGCGCACACGGGCCTGGGTGTTTTCGTAGGTGACATCCCGCTCTTCCTCGCTGTGTCCAATGTCCACAAAGTTGCTGCGCACCGTGGCGGACACATCCACCTGACGCAGGCTTACTCCCAAAGCCTGACACAGCAGGTGGGCATTGTTCCGGGTGCGCTGGGTGGTGCCAAAGGCGGGCATGGTCACCGCCACAATCTCCTCCATGGGCTTTTCCAAAATGGCAAAGGCACGGGCCAGTACCAGAAGAGCCAGGGTACTGTCCAGCCCGCCGGAAATGCCAATCACCGCGGTCTTGGCTCTTGTGTGGGAAAGCCGCTTTGCAAGTCCCCTTGCCTGCATCTCCAAAATGGACTGGCAACGCTCCACCCGCTGGGTTTGGTCGGCTGGCACAAAGGGATAGGGGGCAATCTGCCGCTCCAGCTTCCAATCTGCCTGCCAATCCGACAGCCACACCGTGTGATACCCCTGGCTGTTTGGCACAAAGGAGGTGTTTTTGCTCCGCTCGGTTTCCAGCTTCTGCACGTCAATTTCACTCACTGCCAGCTCCTGGCTGAACAAGGGAGTCTGGGCCAGCAGGGTGCCGTTTTCGCAAATCAAATTGTGTCCCGCAAACACCAGGTCGGTGGTGGACTCTCCACATCCCGCATCTGCATACAGATAGCCGCACAGCAACCGGGCGGACTGGTTTTGTACCAAACTGCGCCGGTACTCCGCCTTGCCCACAATCTCGTCGCTGGCGGACAGGTTCAAAATCAGGGTTGCCCCTGCCAGTGCATGGCGGCTGCTGGGAGGAATGGGCGACCACAAATCCTCGCACACCTCCACCCCAATACAAAGGGCCTTTTCCACCGGGTGACGGAGCAGAATATCCGTTCCAAAGGGAACCTGCGTGCCCTTCCAGTCATACCAGAACAGCCCTTTTGGGGCGGGGGAAAACTGGCGGGCTTCGTAAAATTCTCCATAGTTGGGCAGGCAGGCTTTGGGCACAAGGGCCAGCAGGTTGCCCTGCTGAATCACCGCCGCACAGTTGTACAGCTTGCCCTCAAACCGCACCGGAAGCCCCACCGTGCAGACAAGGCCCAGTTCCTTTGTTTCGCTGAGCACCTGTTCCAGGGCATCCAGCGCCGCCTGTTGCAGGGTGGGCTGTAAAAACAAGTCCTGACAGGTGTACCCGGTCAGCCCCAGTTCGGGCAGGCAAAGCACCTCCACCCCCTGCTGGGCGGCGGTGCGCATCATCTCCACCGTGGCAGAGGCATTGAAGCGGCAATCCGCCACCCGTACTTCCGGTGTACCGCTTGCCACCTTTACAAATCCATATTTCATGGCATTCTTCCTCCTACTGCTTTTGGGGCGTTACCCAATCTGGAAATAGCCCGCCTCGCACAATGCGTCCAGACAGGCATTCACCACATCGTCCTCAAACAGTTCCCCGTATTCGGGCTGGCAGATGAGTGCCTCCGCACTTAAATCCAGCCGTCCGCATTTGGCCAAATCCCCAAAGCTGTTGCTCAACTGCCCCCGCAAAGCCGCCTGAGACAAACTGCGCACCACTCCTTTTTGTTCCAGCCGCTGTAAAAACCCTTCCGGGTTACAGCCGCATACCAGCTGGGCGGTGGTGAGATTCTTCCGCAGCTGTTCCAAAAATGCTTGTTCCAGTGCTTTCATCAGGCTTCCTCCTTATGGCTATCCAGCTGGATGACCTCCAAATCGTAGGGAACGTACAAGTCACCGGTGTAAAACTCCCGTCCTTCCTTGGTGTACAGTTCCTTGCGCTGGTCATAGGTTTTATCCTCGGTGTGCCAGAGCACCAGATGCTTAATCCCCAGCTCTTGGGCCAGCTGACAGGCATCCTTTACGGTGCTGTGGTTTTTCTCATAGGGGCGGAACCGTTCCCGGTCTGCGTACAGGCAGAATGCCTCGCACAGCAGCCAATCCGTCCCGGTTACAAAGGATTTACACCGGGGGTTGTAGGGTTCATCCCCAAGGCAGGTCAGCACCTGGCCCGGCTGCTGGACCCGGAAGCCAAACTGCTTGATTTTGGTGGAGCCGATGTCAAAAAAGGTGACGGTGTGCCCCATGATTTGCTGGCGCTCCCCATCCTGCACCGGATGCAGGATAATCCGCTGTCCCATCATATTTTGCAGTTTTTTGGTCAGGGTCATCTGCACCAGGGTGGTGATGGCCTGCACCAGTTCGTCGTGGCACCAGATGTCCAGATTGCCCTCAAACTTGCCGTCCACCATCATGGTCGCAATCTTGCGAATCACCCAGACCACCCCCAAAAGGTGGTCGGTGTGGGCGTGGGTCACAATCAGGTTGTGAATCCGCTCCACCGGCAGTTTTGCATCCTCAAACTGGCGCAGGATGCCGTTTCCGCCCCCTGCGTCCACCAAAAGCAGCTCCTCACCCTGGTGCAGGGCAAAACAGGTATTATAACAACGGGTTGCCATTGCATAGCCCGTTCCCAGTACAGTCAGTTTCTCCATGGGTTGCCTCCTTGAGGTTTGCCCTGCCGCCTTGGATGTGGGGGCGGAGCATTGATTTTCCTCCTTTTATCATAGTGGTTTAAGGCCAGCACGTCAAACGCAATATTAACCCGATGTTTCATCCAGTTGTTTTTGTCTTGTTTGTTATAATTTAATCAACTTTTTGCTGTTTTTTATTTAACTTTACGGTTTTTTCTTCAAAATGGCGGTGAATGGGTGTATAATGGATGCAATAAATTACCCTTTGCGCCCTTTCTGGGGGCAGTCAAAGGATGCGCGATACATTATTATAAAATTCTGATTGAAAGAAAGAGGAGTCTAGCATGGCGATTCATGTGGTAAACGAAGCACGGCGGTGCCTGAACTGTAAAGTTCCCCAGTGCCGCAAGGGGTGTCCCATCCAAACCCCCATTCCCGATATGATTCAGCTTTTTTTACAGGGCAAAACCGAAGAAGCAGGTCAGATGCTCTTTGAAAATAACCCTCTGAGCGTGGTTTGTTCTCTGGTATGCGACCATGACAAACAGTGCGAGGGTCACTGCATTTTGGGACGCAAGGGCGCACCCGTTCATGTGTCCAGCATCGAGAACTACATTTCGGATTCCTATCTGGATCGACTGGAGCTGAAGCGGGCGGAAAACCAGCACAAGCGGGTTGCCATCATCGGCAGTGGCCCGGCTGGCATTACCATTTCGGTTTTACTGGCACAAAAGGGCTATGACGTGACCCTGTTTGAAAGCCGGGATAAAATCGGCGGTGTGCTGCGGTACGGCATTCCGGAATTCCGTCTGCCCGGCAGCATTCTGGACCGGTATGCGGACAAACTGCGCCAGCTTGGCATTAAAATCCGTCCCAACACCAGCATCGGCGGTGCACTGACGGTGGACGATTTACAGCGGGACGGCTATAAGGCTATCTTCATCGGCACCGGTGTTTGGCGTCCCAAAAAGCTGGGCATCGCCGGTGAAAGCCTGGGCCATGTGCATTTTGCCATTGACTATCTGGTAAACCCGGACGTGTACCAGCTGGGCGACCACCTGGCGGTAATTGGCGCCGGCAACTCGGCCATGGACGTGGCCCGTACCGCCATCCGCAAAGGGGTGCGCCATGTGACCGTGCTCTCCCGCAGTCAGACCCCCTCCGCCAGCGCCCGTGAGGTGGAGTATGCCGTGGCAGACGGGGTGGAGTTCCTGTACGGTGCTTCCCCGGTGGAATTGACCGACGAAGGGGTCATCTACCAGCCCATGGAACCGGACGAGGAAGGCAACATGCAGCCGGTGGGTGAACCCAAGCTCTTCCCCTGCTCCAGCATTGTGATTTCCATCAGTCAGGGCCCCAAAAACAAGATTGTAAGCACCACCAAGGGGCTGGAAACCACCAGCCACGGCCTGCTTGCAACCGATGAAAAAGGCAACACCACCCGGGAAGGCATCTTTGCCAGCGGTGACGTGGTGCTGGGCGCCCGCACCGTGGTGGAAGCGGTTCGGTACTCCAAAGAAGTGGCCCAGGCCATGGACGAGTACCTGCAAACCTTGGAGTAAAGTCATATACGTGGCCTTGCAGGATTAAGACCATCCCCCGTCAATCCTCATCCAATGGCTATCCAGCGTACAACCCTTGCCCCGCTGAACCAAAATTCCAAAGGCCACAAGGCACGGATCGCCTTCCTTGACAGGACTATTCTGTGGGTGTTATCATGACGGATAGTAGGCAGATGCCTGCTATCCGTTTTTTTGAGAAAGGTTTTTTATGAAACAACAGGATTTGTTCATCTTTTCCCTTTTGCCCACCCTGTTCGGGATTTTTGTTCTGGTGCTTGCAGGCATGACCAGTGCCTGGCTGGCAGTTCAGATTCTTCTGCTGGTGCTCTTGCTCTGCCTTTGGTGGTGGCTGGGACGCTGGTGCGCCCAGCACGACCTTGCTTTCTGGCGGGGATTTGCCCTGTTGCAGGGTGCAGGTATGGTCAGCGTGGTGCTGGCGGCTCTGCCCAGCCTTGGAAGTTTTTATCTGCTGGGACAGGTGTACGGCAACTGTGGCGGTGTGCTGCTGGCCTTTATCCCCGGTTTGAGCAGTCTGCCCTTTTTTGCGGCCCTCTGCGCCCTGTTTACCTTTTGTTTGACCAGCGTGGGCTATGTCTTAGGGTTTTCATCCACCCGGAAGCATGTGTGAGTTTGGCAGGGAGTTTTCCCTGCCAGTTTTCATTCTTAAATTTTATCCACCTGGAGCCGTGTGCGGCTGGCGATGTCCGCATTTGCACCATGGCCCAGACTACCAAATGCTACCGCCTGGCTGGCATTTCAAGAAAGGAACAACCAACATGGAAATTTGTCTTGCAACCCAGAACAATCTGGCCGAGCTGGAAGAACTGTACGACCACGCCCGCCAATTCATGAAAGAAAACGGCAACCCCAACCAGTGGGGGGATTTTTACCCTCTGCGGGATGTGCTGGAGGCCGACATCCAAAAACAGCAGATGTACCTTTGCGTGGAGGACGGCCAGCTGCTTGCCGCCTTTGTGTTTCACACGGGGCCGGATGAATCTTACGGCACGATCCGGGATGGCAGCTGGAAACACCCGGAACTGGATTACTGGGTGATTCACCGGGTGGCCTCCTTTGGCAAGGTGCCCGGCGCCGCCGCATTCTGCCTTGACTGGTGCAAAAAACAGGCTGACCGCCTGCGGATTGACACCCACCAGGACAACCTGCCCATGCAACGGCTGATTGCAAAATCCGGCTTTGAACGACGGGGCATCATCCAGTGCGCCCACACCGGGGACGAGCGGATTGCCTATGAATATTCCAGCCAGTAACCTCATATTTTTGCAAAACCTCTTGACCCTAACGTTACGTTATGCCTTACAATAACCTTACACGGGAGGGATACCAATGCAAACCGTAAACCAAGTGAGCAAACAATCCGGGGTGAGTGTGCGCACGCTCCATCATTATGATGCCATCGGGCTTTTAAAGCCCACAAAAGTAACCCCGGCCGGCTATCGGCTGTATGACGATACAGCACTGCGCCGTTTACAAAGCATCTTGCTGTTTCGTGAGTTGCAGTTCCCTTTAAAGGAAATCAAGGCAATTTTGGACCGCCCAGACTTTGACCCGGCTCAGGCTTTGGCCCAACAAATTGAATTGCTGGAACTGCAATACAAGCGGATTGGCCAGCTTATCTCCTTTGCCCGTGAAATCCAACAAAAAGGAGTAACCACCATGGACTTTCAGGCATTTGACAAAACCGAAATTGAGCAGTACAAGGCGGAAGCCAAGAAAAAATGGGGCAACACCCCGGCCTATCAGGAGTACGAGGAAAAACGCAAGAGCGGCCAGGATTTTGAAAAGGCCACCCCCGGCTTGATGGCCTTGTTTGCAGAGCTGGGTGCATTGCGCCAGCTTTCCCCCGCCGATGGCGCGGTGCAGGAAAAAATCGCCGCCCTGCAAGCCTTTATCACCGCCAATTACTACACCTGCACCAAGGAAATCCTCAGCGGGCTTGGGCAGATGTATGTGGGCGATGAGCGTTTTACACGGAGCATCGACCAAGCGGGCGGGCATGGCACGGCCCAGTTTGTAAGCCGAGCCATTGCGGTGTACTGCGGTGAGGAATAAACCCAAACCGCACAGCCAGTAGCACCTCTGCAAGCATCACCTTCCCCCTTTACACGGCTCTGGGCGTTTCATATCGAACCAGTCCCCCATCCCCGGCAAATCCAGCCAAGCAGGTCATTGTGACCTCTTCCCTATCTGGGGGTATAGGGTGTTACAATGCCCTCCAAAATCGTGACTTCTGACCTGTTTGGGGCTATGGGGCTAAGATGAAACACCCGGTTCTGGGTAATTTCAAAACAGGCGGCACCCCCGCCGTTACTGACAAAAAGAAAAGCGCAAGCGGAACATCACCCGCTTGCGCTTTTTTGAGAATTTTAAGAATTTTTGTTTTCGCGTATTGGGAGAATGGCGGGAGGCTACTTCCAGCTTTCCACCTTGTTTATTTCATCACAAGATTGCTTTATGTGGTTACCCTTGTTGCAGTGCCTCCTCCAGCTGGGCAAGAGGAATCTCCACACCACTGGAACGGGCAGTCAGGCCAAACTGTTCTGTCAACTGCTGGGCAAGGGGTTCTTCAGAGTCAAGGGCGGCATTTTCTGCCACGTCTCCCTCAATCAGGAAGGTGCCCTGGTAGGCATACAGGGAGTACAGCTTACCGCTGTCTGGACGAAGCTTTGCGAAGAACAGGTATTCCTGTCCCTCTTGCACAAGGTACTGCCCATCCACAACCTGCTGTACCAGCTGGGGCTGTTCCTCGCCCTCCGGTGCTTCATGGCCTTCCACTGCTTTCTGTATCGTTTCGTTGGCAATATATTCCTCATAGGACATCTGGCCGCCGTTTACGTACAGGTTCTGTCCATCCAGACCGCCCTTGAACACCTGCTCCACCTGGGGAACAATTTCCGTTTGAATCATGCCCTGCTCGTTGATAAAGGCAGTAGCTTTCTCCACCCGAATCTTTGCAACCACATCTGCATCCTGCATCAACTGGCTCAAACTGGATGCAAGCTGGTTGTAGTCACCATAGGTAGTGAGGGTTGCCACTGTGGGCTGGTTTTGTTCCTCTGCCGCGGTGTTCACCTGCAGGGTTATGGTGCTTGCGGATGCAGAAGAACTCTCTTGGGAAGAAACACTCTCTTCTGGTGCGCCCTGGCTTGCCGAAGAAACATCCCCCTCCGGGATACCACGAGCCATCGAATTCGGGGTCTGGCTGATGCTGGAACTATCCGTGTAAGGCGTCGCCTCGTTGCAACCTGTTGCCAGAATCAGAGCGCACAGAGCCGTCAGGCCCAGTGCTTTACTATGCCGGAATACGTTCATCTTGGTTTGCCTCCTTTGCTATTTCTGTATAAAGCAATTCTATTTATACCTTGCGTTTATAAAAACAAGGTATTTTCTTAGATTAATCGGCCGTATATCCCCCCTTTCTGCTTTCATGGTACTCCTGTCATGCCGGGTTTACAAGGCTTCTGGCAATACAATTTGTTGATAATTTTGTGAAATCAACAAAAAACAGCAAGCCGTCTGGCCTGCTGTTTTTTCTGTAATCGGGATACAACCAGGTGTGTCATATAAAGACCCATAGGGTTTTAGGCTGGGATGTAAATAACTCCAGCCAAAGCCATAAGCAAGTCCCGTCTGGGATAAACATTCGTCTGGATTGCTTACATGGGGGGGTGACTTCCTTAGAAGCATGATTGTCTTCCGCCTGTATCGGACCGGCAAATCCGGACAGGCGGGATGGTTCACCATCTCTGCCAATAGCAGCCTCACCGCACTGGCAATCTCCAGGCCAGCGTGAAAGTTCCAGCAATGCAGGGAGTATCCCATACCGGTGTCTTTCCATTTTTATGGACTGAATCCGCCAGGCTTATTCCTTACTCTTCACCTCGTCCAGCTCAAACCAGAAGCAACTTCCTTTACCCAAGGTGCTGTTCACCCCAAAATGGAAGCCGTGGCTTTGCAGGATGGCCTTGGTGATGGACAGCCCCAGACCTGTGCCGGGTTTGCCCTGGTCCTTGCGACTGCGGTAGTAGCGGTCAAACAGGCTGGGCAGTTCCTCCTTGGCGATGCCAGGGCCGTGGTCCTCCACCTCCACACGGAGCCGGTCGTCTTGTTTGCGCAATCGCAGAATAAACAGGTTGTCCTCCCCCAGATGTTGCAAAGCATTGCCCAGCAGGTTGTGCAGTACCCGCTCCATCATAGCGGGGTCAGCGTATACAAGGTGGGGTTGGTCGTCCAGTTCCAGTTCCAGCTTGCAACCCTGCCGCTGGCATACTGCCTGGTATCGCTGTGCCACTTCCTCGCACAGCTGGCTCATGTCAAATTCAATCCGGTTTGGCTTGTCCGTGCCACTGCTCACCTTGGACAGCTCCATAACGCTGTTCACAAGACTGCTCAATCGGTTTGTCTCGTCCACAATAATATCCAGTTGCTGGGTGCGTTTTTGGGCATCGTCCCCGGTCAAGTCCCGCACCGTCTCCGCATAGCCCCGAATCAGGGTCAAGGGGGTGCGCAGGTCGTGGCTTACGTTGGCAATCAAATCCCGTTGCAGCTGGGCGGTTCGGCCCACCTCGCTTGCCATGTAGTTGAAATCCTCCGCCAGTCGGCCCAGTTCATCCTCTTGATTCACCTGAACCCGTGTGGAGTAATCCCCCTCCGCCATCCGGCGGGCAGCCAGACTAAGCTGGGTCAAGGGACGGGTGAACCAGTTGCTGAACAGCCAGCTTGCCACCGCCGAGCCAATCATGAGAATCAGGAAAATCAGGGGCATCATCTGGTACAGCACCTGGCCAGCCTCCTGAATTCGAGCAAGGCTGGTGCTGAAAATTACGGTGTAATCCCCGTATTCCGGGTTATGGGCCACCATGCCCACCACCATCTGCTGGACGGTTGCCCCCGTTGCCCCTATGGTGGTGACAATGCGGCCTTCCTTTGCCGTCCAGATACGCAGAGCGGTAATGGCATCGCCGTTGGTACTTTTTTGTTCCTGATTTGAAAATGGAATTGTGCCGGATTCATCCGGGTGTAGAAGGCAGGGATGGAGGGTGTCCACCCCGTTCACATACCGGTGGTTGGCGTCCGCCACGTCAATGCAAACCTCAGAAAAATCCAGCTTGCCCTGCTGTGCCGCTTCGTTGACCTTTTTCCAGAAACTTCCGTTGGGCTGGGGTGCCGCCAGCGCAAACAACTGGGTGCTGATGGGCTCATCGCTTTGCTCAATCATCTGCACAAGGGTTGCGGCCTGCCGGGTAAGCTGGGTTTTAATGCGATAGTTATACAGGGGCTGAATCAACTGGGTGGTCACCAACCAGACCAGCAACAGCACCGCTCCACAGGCTGTGCACAGGAACAGCATCAACCGGCAGCGCAAGCTGGAGCTGGAAAACAACCGGTCTTTCATCTGAGTCAATCTTTCTTTTGGGTGGAATTTTATCATACCTGTTCCACCGCCGAGGGCTCAAATTTGTACCCCACACCCCAGACGGTTGCAATCGCTTCCCGGTATCGTCCCAGGTGACTGCGCAACATCTTGATGTGGGTGTCCACCGTCCTGTCCTCTCCGTAATAGTCATAGTTCCAGACCTTTTGCAGAATCCGCTCCCGAGACAGGGCAATGCCCTTGTTTTCCATCAAAAAGACCAAGAGGTCAAACTCCTTGGGGGTAAGGGAGGCTTCCTGCCCGTCCACCTTGACGCTGTGGCTGGCTTTGTCCACCACCAGTCCCCCAAACTGAAAGACGGAACCTGCGGTCTGCTGGCCCGGCATGGTACGGTTGAGCACCGCTTTCACCCGTGCCACCAGCTCCCGCGGGCTGAAGGGTTTGACCACATAATCGTCTGCGCCCCCTTCCAGTCCCGCCAGCTTGTCGTATTCCTCCGCCTTGGCGGTGAGCATAATCACCGGGGTTTGGATGCCTCGACTGCGCATCTGGCTCAGGCAGGTCAGACCATCCACAAAGGGCATCATCACATCCAGAATCACCAGGTCAATGCCCCCCTGTCCCAGAGTGGCCAAGGCGGCACTGCCGTCGCTGGCTTCCTTACAGGTAAAATGGTCATACTCCAGATAGCCTCGAATCAAGTCCCGAATCCGTGGTTCATCGTCCACAATCAAAATCGTTGGCATCTGTGGTTTCCTCCTTGGGTGTTGGTTTTCTGTTGCTTTATTGTACCAATTCTTTGTGGCAAAAATGTGAAAAACTTTTCCCCTGTCTTGCATAGCCCCATACGACACAGAATATATGTAGATTAGAATCCATTGGGTAACCCTCTCCCCTTTGGGAGGAGAAAAGGAGGAATTGTGTTGTGTTTGTTGTAACATTGGGCAAAAAAGGCCTGCGCAAGCTGGGCGCTGTGGCGGTTTGCGGGGTGGTGCTTACGGCGGCGGTGATGGCGGCGGCTGGTACCCTGGCAGGCAGTAGCCATTCCAGCCAGCCGGTGAATGCCAGCCCAGCCGCCCAGCAGGCGGCAACGGTCAAGGTGGAGGGCTCGGCCCAGGTGCAGGAGTTCTTCCAGTTGTTTGGGCTGGAGGTGGACCTGGCAAGCGCCACGGTGGACAAGGTGAAAATCCCGAAAAAATGGGACGAAAGCTTCTCGGCTTTTAACACCGTGGTAAAGGAAAGCGGCCTGGATTTGGAAAAGAGCAAGGGCAAAAGCGTGGAAAAATGGATGGTGCTGTGCCCCAGTCTTTCCGCCGGGGAGGACAGCTGTTACGGGGTGGTGCTGGTGTACAAACAAAAGCCGGTGGGCGCTTACCTGCTACACCAGCCTTCCGGCGAGGTGGTGGGCCTTGCAAGCGTGAGCCAGTCCGCCTCCGCCCCCTTGACCGAGGAGGAAGCCCAGCAGGCCAATGCGGAATTTGGCTCGGAGGCCGCCCCGGCCAGTGCCGACGAGGTGACAAGCCAGCCGGCGGAAAGCACCCCAGCGGACAGCCAGCCCCAGCCTGTGAACGCACTGGTGGACGAGGATTTCTTTGCGGCGGACACCGGGGGAATTCCCACCGAGTAACCACCATGCCAAGGCGGTGCTGTTTCATCCTGCCCACCGGACAAGGCGGGCGGGATGGAACATAGGGCACAGCATCCGGAGATTTTACCCCGATGTGAGTTTCCCAAAATGCCCAGCCTAAATGCACGGTTTTAACCCGGTGCGGACCTGCTTTGCAACGTGCGTTGACCACCTAACATTTATGCCAATTGCCCCTTGCAAGCCTGTGTTTCAAAAAAATTCTGCATTTTCGAAAAAAAGTCTTGACAAGTCCCATCTGGTGTGTTACCATTATTAAGCACTCAATGAGTGGCCAGATATCGCGGAGTGGAGCAGCCTGGTAGCTCGTCGGGCTCATAACCCGAAGGTCGTTGGTTCAAATCCAGCCTCCGCAACCAAATAGAAACCCCCGGAAACCCAGCGTTTCCGGGGGTTTTGTTTTATCTGTTTTCCGTCTTTTTCCTGTTTTGCAGGGATAATGCCCGCTATCTGTAATGAAAGTACCAAACCCTGGTATCCCTGCCCCGGCAAGTGGATTTTACTCGCCGGAAAAAGACCAGCATGCTTCCAGCACCACCCCTTTGCAGGGTACTTTCCCATAACTGACCTAAACGATGGCGGGCATCGCCCAAAGAAACCAAAACTTCCCTAAGCATACTCACAGCAACAAAACCAGACTAGCCTTCTCGCCGACAGCCTTTCAAAATCCACACTTACCTATTAAAAAAAGCAGAGTACCCACAAGGTTCTCTGCTTTTTCTTATGTCTCTGCTTGCTGGTGACTGCGGCGATACTGGGTGGGAGTTTGGCCCATGGCCTTTTTGAACAGTTTTGCAAAATAGTTCACGTCAAAAATCCCCACCTTTTCCGCCACCGTAGACACGCTGTACTTGCTGGTACGAAAAAGATGTGCCGCCCGTTGCACCCGCTGGGTATTGATGTAGTCAATCAGGGTGGTTCCGGTTTCCTTTTTAAACAAATTGGACAGATAGCTGGGGCTGATGTAACACAAATCCGCCAGCAATTTCAGGGACAGGCTGGTGTCCAGATTCAGGTTTATATGGTTCATCACCCGCTGTACCATAGGGGAGTAATCCCGCAGGGAATACTTCTGCACATAGGCGCAGTAGTTCCGCAGCATATCCTCCAGCAGCTCGTCTATGTCCTCACTGCACATCTGCTCCACACGGCGGGCATACCGGCTGGAGATACGGTCGATGTAATAGGGATGCACCTTGCTTTGCTCGATGGTTTTCCGCAGCAAGGTATTCATCACAGTCACCAGATTTTTAATCTGGTACAGATTGCCGTAAAACCGACCTTCTATATGGAAGTTCTGCATCTGTCGCCAGGCACGCAGAGCACCGTCCACGTCCCCCATTCGCACCGCTTCCAGCATCTTGCCTTCCATCTGGTAGCGGCGTTCCAGCATATGAGCCGGAATTTCCCGCTGGAATTCCGGCTCCACCACATAGGCTCGGTCCGGCTGGAAGTGAAGAGGAATCACCTCCCGCCGTTCATCCACGCGCAAATCTCCCTGCCATGCCATATCCGAAATGGTTCGCAGGCAGGGAATCAGGCAGGCATCCTGGGCGCTGGGTACTCCATCGTAAAACTGGCGCACCACCGTCATTCCCTGGGCGCCAATCATCCGTTGTAACCGTTGGCTTTCCTGAATCCCCTTTGCATCCCGCCATGGGCCAATGATGCACAGATTGCTTTCCTTATCCGGCAGACGAAACATAGCAAACCGGAGAGAAAATACATCCCGTGTAAACACCAATTCCTCCCGGTCCACTTGTTCCATCAAGGTATAACCAAATTGCTCCCAATCGAATTCCGGGTCAAGAGCCCGGCGCAGTCCGTAATCAAATCGTTCTATACCCACAAAAGGCGGCCGAGTTACTGTCACCTGTAGGTTGTATCCTGCCATGAGTCGCCGAATCAGCTCCAAAAGTTCCAGATGCATCCTGCAACACTCCTTAATTTTATAAGAGTTTTTTGCGCTCCAAGGGATTTTTGTATTTTTTCTGCGATTTGGTTGCATTGTTCCATTTTTAGGTTTATTGTAACATATTTAGCATGGTATCACAATGCCTAAATCCGGCTTTTTCCTTGATTTGTCGCCAAAAAATCACATTTTTATTTGGTTATCTTGCCAAAGTGAGAAAAACTGTCCGCCGCAAAAAAGCAATATCTATACTCTTCTTGATAAAACAATCCCCCTGACCTTGGCGGCAACGCCAAACAGCAGGGGGATTGTTTCTTTATATTGTATGTTTAGTAGGCAGGAAAGATGCTTGCAAACCATTGATCAAAATCCGATTGGCGGATTTTATATCACACTTCGCTTGGCTGGTGGGAGTCCTCCATCCAGTTTTTGCCCTCCACAAATCGGCTGACCATCATGGCAAGTCCGGTGTCGCCGGTTACGTTCACCACGGTGGACAGTGCGTCGGTGATGGTGCCCAAAAGCACCATAATGGGAACGGAAACAGCGGGGAAGCCAAAGGCGGACAGGATGAACAGCTCGGCCACATAGCCGCCTGCGGGGATACCCCCCACCACCAAAGAGGCAACCAGTGCCACCACCACCGCCAGAATCAAGTTCCGAGGTGTGGCAAAGGGGATGTCAAACACACTGCACAAGAAGGCAATTTTCATTACCTGAATCAGGCAGGAGCCATCCTTGTGCAGGTTGGCACCCAGGGGCAAAACCAAATCCGCCACCTGCTTTGGAATGCCAAGCTGGCTTGCCTGCACCATGTTGGCGGGCAGGCTTGCGGCGGAGGAGCAGGTTCCCAGGGCGGTCATGGCGGCGGGAACACAGGTTTGCCACCAGCGTTTTACTCCCTTTCGCCCTGCGCCGATGTAGGCCATCACGGTTTGGGAAACCACAAAATACACCAGAATTACCACCAGATACAGCAGGATGGCCCGGCTCAGCGGCCCCACCACCTGTCGGCCGTAGCTTCCCATCAGGATGGCAAAATAACAGCCCAGTCCCAGGGGGGCAATCTTCATGATAAGGCCGATGATTTTCAGCACCACATCGGTTAAAACTTCCAGGGTTTGCACCACGGGTTTCGCCCGCTCCCCCACCTGAATCAAGGCCACCGCAAACAGGACAGTAAAGACAATCAAGGCCATCAGGTTGGTGCGGGAAAACAGCTGGGTGAAATCGCTGACCGTGAACATGGCAAGGATGTTCATGGAACCAGTAAGCGGCTCAGTGGGTTCTTCAAAGGTAAGCTGTGCCCCCTCTGCCGGGTTAATCAGCAGACAGACCCCCACCATAAACAGGCAAGCCACAAGTCCTGTGCCGATGGTGCCCACCATAAAGCTGGACACAATCTTTTTCAGCTTGGACAAGTCGGTCATGCGGGCGATGGCACTGCTGAGGGAACAGAAAATCAGCGGCACCACCGAGCAGTACAAAAGATTCAAAAATGTGTCCGCAACGGGCTGAAGCACCGATGCGCCCTCTCCCCATACAAATCCGATTGCTCCGCCCAGTAACATGGACAAAATCAACCAGAAGGAGGAACGGTAGTTGTTCCAGATGTGTTTCATACGATTTTTCTCCTTCTTCCACAGTTGGTGTGGGGCAGTAGCCCCGCTCCCCTTGTTGACCCGGTTGTGTTTGCCAGAATCCGGTGCTGATTGCCCCGCCGGACTAGCCTTCTGCTTGCAAAAAAACAGCAGTTGCCCAGCATCTGTCCCCTTGCAGGGTAGAGCAAGCCCCCGTTTGCCAGGTAAAACTACTCCAGCCCCACCGGGCCACACGACTGATTCAATGGGCCACCGCAAGCCGCCCGTTTTTCCAGATAAAAACCCTGTTTTTCAGCGGGAAAATGCTGTCAACAAATTTTTGCCTTCGTTATCCTGCGCAGTCAAAAAAGGGGCTTTTTCTGCGCCAAATTCCAACAAACCGCAAACAACCTATATAACCTATCGGGTATATATATTTATAGCACGCGCACCCTATTTTTGCAATACAAATTGCCAATTTGTGCATAATATGCCGCCCACACACAGCGAAAAGCCCCCGCTCTTAAAAAGAGCAGGGGCTTTCCGGGGTTTAATCCAAAGAAGCGATGAACCAAAGGCTAATGTCCCATGGTTGTTATTCGTAGCATTTCTCAAAGTATTCCGGCATATCAAATTCAAACATTCTATCCGCATAGCTGCCTTCTTCCACATATACTTTGACCGGATTGGGAATGTCTTCAAAAGCGCTTAAAGAAACTCTCTCAACGCTTGCAGGAATGTGTACCTCTTCCAAGGCCGTGCATCCCTTAAAGGCGTTTATGTCAATTTCAGGAACGGAAGCACCCTGTCCACCGGCACTGCTTTTCCAGCCACTGCCACCCTCATTTTTACTGGCGTCCTCACTGCTTGTGGGTTCGCTTTCGCTGACGCTGGTGACCTGACTGCTTGCCACTGGCTGGCTTTAACTTACTCTGGCGGACGGTGCGGAAGCTCCACACCCGGCCAATGTGCAACAGGCAATAAATGCCAAAACAAGGCTCAATCCTTTTTCATGGCTTACTCCTCCTTGATTTCAAATAAGAGCGTTTCAAATTCCCCATACCCCATGGTTCATTGAATGGGTTTTGCAGAATATGACGGCCTCCTGTTCCTGTCGGACGGCCCACTCCAATCTCTGCTGAATGCCCCATTGTTGGCTTATTGTATCCATATTTACAATACTATTGCAATCTTTAATTCTATGATTTCGATTCTTTTTTCAAAACTACAAATAATCACTTTACTTTACGTCCTTTTTTCAGTTATATTTGAATATGTCCGCAAAAAAATCCCCCTGTTCTTGCAAAAAACAGAGGGATTTGTGTTATTTCAGCGGTTATTTTTTAGAATTGCTTCTGCTTTGGCGGTAGGCGGTGTGCAAGCTGGGCAGTACCAGCGCCACCCCCACAAAGACAGCCAGCATCCACAGGCTGGGTGCCTGGTGGCTTGGGTTAAATAAAAGTTCCAGTAACTGTTCCATGGAAAGCCTCCTTTACAGCATCACGTTACCCTGTTCATCCCCTTTCATGGGGATGACAACCATGGCGTCAATGATGGTCATGGCAACGGAAAAACCACTCCAGCAGGTGGCAAGGTACAACAGCCCCAGCCCCCACCGACCTTCATAAAAGCGGTGTGCTCCCACAATGCCCAGCAGGCAAAGTTTCAGGTAGGTTGCCTTGTTACAGAGCCGTTTCTGCCGCTGTTGGCGGTGCAACAGTACCCGGTCCAGCAGGTGCCAGAGCCTACCGTGTTTTTCTTGGGGCAGGCCGTGTTCCTGCCGCAGATGGGCAAGCTCGGCTTCAGCTGCCACAAAATGCTTCAGGTCAGGGGTTGCGGATACTCCGCCGGATGGTTGTTTCATTGTCCTTCACCTCTTTACAGGATGCTGGGATTGTCCAGCCTGGAATACTTGCCTGGGTTAGGCCACGGCGCCGCTTTTTTGGGCAGCTTCTTCCTTAATGCGCAGGATTTCGTTTTGCAGTTCTGCCATCCGCTCCTTGCTCAGGGGGTAGTACTTCATGGCAACCAGATTGCAGATAAGACCCAGAATAATCATGCCGTTTGCCAGGAACACAACGCCCAGCCGCAGTTCGGGGGTGACGATGTCGCCCATAACCGGGTTGTGGTCCACAAAGCCGCAAGTGGCGAACACCAGGCCCGCAATCATGGGAGCAAAGCTGGAAACGATTTTATCCACAAAGCTGAACAAAGTGCCCATCAGGCCGGGCAGGTACTTGCCGGTACGGTATACCTCATAGTCGGCACAGTCGGCAGTCATGGGAATGACAATGTTGCCGGAGATACCCTGGAAACCTGCCTGTGCCACGGTAAGCACCAGATGGAGCACCAGGAAGTAGCCCCAGTTCAAAGCGCCGGTTTCCGGGTTGGAGGTCATGGTGGTGGGGTCGCCAAACAGCCACAGTGCACCCAGCAGAGCATTTACCACGATGCCACCGATGGAACCAATCACAATGGCAGACTTCTGACCCATGCGGGTAGCCACCAGGGAGATTGCCAGAAAGGTGATGATGCAGGCGGGAACGGTGGTCAGGGCGGTGACATTGCCCTGCAAGGCGGTGGAGCCAGCGATGCAGGCAAACATGGCCACACTTACGGCGCTGGTCTTGGCGCTGGCAGCCAGCTTGTCGCTGGAAGCAGCGAGAATCAGCATCTGGATGGCACGGTTGTTTTTCAGGGTGTCCCAGTAATCCTTCAGGCCCACCTTTTCGCTTTGTCCCACACCAAAGAATTCCTTGCGGTCTTTGGGTGCAATGGCGATGACGGCCAGCAGGGTGCAGACACCGGAAGCAATCGCTGTCATCAACCACATGGCATGGAAGAACTCGGCAGAGCTGTAACCGCCCACATCCTGTAGGCTGTTTGCCGCATTGGCGGCTACCACCGCAAGCCCTGCAAACAGAATGGTGTTGTACACGCCGTCAAAAGCGGCAAAGACGGGACGCTGTCCCGGGTCGTTGGTCAGACAGCTCTGGGCGGATTTGGTCACCACACACTGGCAGGTGTAGCCCAGGTAGTAAATGCAGGAAATCACGATGAAGAAGAAAAACCGTGCTCCTTGGGGCAACAGGTGGGTTACATGGAACATGACAAAGCTGGTCACGGCCAGTATCACGTTGCCAATCACGATAAAGGGGCGGTTTTTACCAAAGCGGCCGTCGGTTTTGTCCACCAGGTATCCCACAAAAGGGTCGGTGACACCGTCCCAGATGCGCATGCTCATGGTAAAGCTGGATGCAACCACCATGCCCACGCCCACAAAGCCCATAAGATAGAAGCTGATGTATTGCAGAAGAAACATGTACAGGTTGGTGGCGGTGTTGTTCAGTGCAAAACAACCAATTCGCCAAAGAGGAACACGATGAATGCCATTTTTGTCGTAGTCTTTGTCATAAAAATGGTCGGGCAATGTACGAGTTTTTGCCATGATTCTCTCTCCTTGTCATCATTTTCATCCAAGTGGCGGACGGTGTACTCCCCTTTGCACCCTGCCGAAGCCGCCATGTACGTTGCCTTAACTATATCCCCTTTGCCCAGAAAACAGTTAGTAAAATTTAATGCCAAACCCAGATTTTTTTACGATTATTTTTATCCCCTTTCCATAGTTTCAATATTTTTATGGATATTTTCTGTGCAAAGTGCCCGCTTTTTTCGATTTGGCGGGAACGGCAAAATTCACCTTAAAATTGTCTGGGTTTTTCTAAAAAATTTACTAACATCCCCCTTGTGCCGCTGTGGTATAGTGAAATTAACCCGCTGTATCGGCTTTGTTTTCAGCCGTGCAGGTGTACCCCCCTTTTTCTTTTTGCAGAAGTGGGACGGCCTTTCTCCGTCCCTGTGGAATGTTTGTATTCCAGAAACAGATTGCCAAACCCATGTTTAAAAGGAGTTTTCGATTATGGAACGTTCGATGCTTTATCCTGTTACCACCCGCACCCGCCGTGCTGTCAGCCTGGACGGCATGTGGAATTTCCAGTTTGACCCCCAAAGCCAGGGTGTAAACGATGGCTGGGCCAATGGCCTGCCCGCCCCTCTGCTGATGCCCGTTCCCTCCGCTTTTGCGGACTTGTTCACCGATAAGGACAGCCGGGAATACTGCGGTGATTTCTGGTATGAAACTAACTTCTTTGTCCCCGGTGAGTGGGAAGGCCAGGAAGTGGTCCTTCGGTTTGGTTCTGCCACCCACCGTGCTACCGTATTTGTAAATGGACAGGAAGTGACCCGTCACGAGGGCGGTTTCCTTCCCTTTAACGTGCGTGTCACCGACCTGGTTCGTTTTAACCAGGACAACAAGGTGGCTGTACTGGTAAACAACGAACTGCACGAGGCCATGCTGCCCGCCGGACGCACCACCACCCTATCCAACGGCAAGAAGATGGCAACCCCCTACTTTGACTTCTACAACTATGCTGGTTTACAGCGTCCTGTAAAACTGCTGTGCCTGCCCAAGGAGCAGATTGTGGACTTTACCGTAAACCACCGTCTGGATGGCGCAGATGCCTTTGTGGATTACACCGTGGAAACCACGGGCGAGAAGGACTGCCGTGTTCTGGTGTACGACAAGGAAGGCAATCTGGTTGCAGAAAGCACCGGAAAAACCGGGACTCTGCATCTGGAGAATGCCCACCTGTGGAATGTACATGCTTCCTACCTGTATCGCTTTGTGGTGCAGATTGTGGACGGCGAGACTCTGGTGGACGAGTACACCCAGAAAATCGGCGTGCGTACCTTCTGCATCGAGAACGGTCGCTTTTTGCTGAACGGCAAGCCCATCTACCTGAAAGGCTTTGGCAAGCACGAGGACAGCGACCTGCGTGGCCGTGGCTTGGACCTGGTCACCATCAAACGGGACTATGAGTGCATGAAGTGGATTGGTGCAAACTGCTTCCGTACCAGCCACTACCCCTATGCCGAAGAAATGTACCAGATGGCGGACGAGGAAGGCTTTCTGGTGATTGACGAAACCCCCGCCGTGGGCTTTTTGGAAAGCATCACCAACTTCCTTGCCGCAAACCAGGGCAACGGCAAGCAGGTGGGTTACTTTGAGAAGGAAACAACTCCCCAGCTGCTGGAGAACCACAAGCAGGCACTGTCTGACATGATTCGCCGTGACAAGAACCATGCCTGTGTCATTGCATGGAGCATCCTGAACGAGCCCCAGTGCACCAGCGAGGGCACCGAAGCCTACTTCAAGCCCCTGTTTGACCTGGCACACGAGCTGGACGTACAAAAACGTCCCCGTACCTATGCCATCGTTATGATGAGCCTGCCCAACACCAGCAAAGGCCAGCAGTTCTGTGATTTCATCAGCTTGAACCGCTACTATGGCTGGTACGTGATGGGCGGCCAGAATATGGTGGATGCAGAAGCCGCTTTCCATCAGGAAATGCAGGGCTGGAACCAGGTGCTGAACGGTCGTCCCATGATTTTCACCGAGTACGGTGCAGACACCATGCCCAGCGAGCACAAGCTGCCCAGCGTCATGTGGAGCCAGGAATACCAGAACGAGTATCTGGACATGAACCACCGTGTGTTCGATGCTTATGACTTTGTACAGGGCGAGCTGGTTTGGAACTTTGCAGACTTCCAGACCACCGAGGGCATCATGCGTGTGAACGGCAACAAGAAGGGCATCTTCACCCGTCAGCGCCAGCCCAAGGACGCGGCTTTTAACTTCCGGGCCCGTTGGTGCTCCCTGCCCCAGGATTTTAAGAAATAACAAGTCCTTGCTGGAATGATTTGGATGGAAAGGAGTTTTATCCATGGCAGAATTTGTAACCCTGAAAGCCAGCGGTCTGACGCCTCTGCGTCAGGTGGACGAGCGACTGGTTTCCTATAATGTGGAGATGACCGAGGTAACCGGCGGCACCTTCTGGAAAGCCTATACCCCGGAAGAGATTGCGGGAACCAAAGCCTTTGAAGGGCCTACTGGTAGCCTTGCCAACCACACTGCCCTTACCTCGCTGATGCAGTTTTATCCTCCCATCAACCTGAAGGACGAGAAACTGCGCAAACTTGCCAAGGCCATCGGCCCGGCATGGGTGCGGGTGTCCGGCACCTGGGCCACCAAGACCTACTATGATTTTGAGGGTGCAACCGGCGGTAAAGCTCCGGAAGGCTATCAAAGTGTGCTGACCCGGGAGCAGTGGCTGGGTGTGCTGGATTTTTGCCGGGAGATTGGCGCAAAGCTGATGATTTCCCTTGCAAACTGCCAGGGTCTGCATGCCGCCCATGAACCCTGGAACCCCAGCCAGGCAGAGCAGATTTTTGCCCTGAGCAAGGAATATGGTGTTCCCATCCAAGCCGCCGAGTTTATGAATGAGCCGAATATGCTGGTGCTCAGCGGTGCACCGGATGGTTACACCGCCAAGGACTTTGTGCGTGACCAGGATGTATTCCATCGCTGGCTGCGGGAGCATTATCCGGAATGTCTGGCAGTTGGCCCCTGCTCCACCGTAGGGATTGTGGGCGAAGGCGGCGAGGACGCCCTGGGCGGTGGTATGGCGGACGTCATCCAGAGCACCCCCACCGAAGCCTTGATGGACGGTGCCACCGAGCCGTTGCAGGTATACAGCTATCACTATTACAACGGTGTGTCCGAGCGTCTGGCAAGCCTGATGCCCACCGCCCACTGGCCCGCTGAAAAAGCTCACACCGAAGCCTATCTGGCGGTGGCTGGCAACATGGCCCACGCCAATGTTCCCCTGCGGGATGCCTATGTGCCCGGCTCTCCCATGTGGGTTACCGAGTCCGGCGATGCGGGCGGCGGTGGCGATACCTGGGCTTCCACCTACCTGGATGTGCTACGCACCCTGAACGAGCTGGGCAGTTTTGCCACCGTCACCGATGGCATCATCTTCCACAACACCCTGGCTTCCAGCGACTATGGCTTTTTGAAGCCGGAGGAGTTTGACCCCCGTCCCAACTATTTTGCCGTGGTGCTGTGGAACCGCCTGATGGGCACCACCGTACTGGACAGCGGCGAACCCATCCGGGAGGGTGCTCATGTGTACGCCCACAGCCGCCGGGATGGCAAGCCGGGTGTGGCCTATCTGGTCATCAACAACTCCTTGACCGAGACCACCACCCTGAATCTGCCCGGTACTGCCCAGGTGTACCAGCTTACCGCAAGTGACCTGCGCTCCACCGTGATGCAGTGCAACGGCAAGGATTTGGTGCTGGATGAAGCGCACAACCTGCCCGCCATGGAGCCTGTGCTGGCAACCGGAACGGTGGAAGTTCCCGCTGGCAGCTGTACCTTTGTGGTGGTGGACTAATCCCCCTTCCTGGGAAATTTCATCCCCCCTTTACCACAACCTCCCCCTTTATTAACCCCTTCCTCTCATAGCAAAAGAACCTTGGACCAGCCCACAGGATGCAGGTGTCCAAGGTTCTTTTCTGTTTTGGGCCTAATCTGTGTTCCCGGAAAAGGCGGGGTTGCGTACGACCCGCCTTTCTGCTGGGTCAAGGGGGTATTGAAATCCTCGTCAAAGAACAGCCTGGGTAATGCGCTTTAACTGCTCTGCATCTGAGCGGACAAAGACAAACCGGTATTCCTTGCCCTGCTTTTTTGCCGCCCGGTCGTATTTTGCCCCCGCCAGCGAGAACAGCTCCCCTGCCTAACCGCCCCACCCCTTACTTTTTCCGGTTTTTGTAGTCCTTGTCCACCGCTTCTTTCCAATTGTCGGGGATGTCTTTTCTTTGCCGCAGGAGGCACGCTAGGTCGTTGAACACATCGTAATTCAGCTGGGTTCCCTTGCTGTCGGCGTGGTAGTTTACCGCCCGGTTTTCGTCAATTCCAAGGTGGCTTGCGGTTTCCACTGCGTCAATGTTGGCACCCATAAAGACAAATTCCCAGCCATACTTTGCTTTTTGCCGCTCAATCATCTGTTTCACCCGGGCGGCGGTGTACACCCGGCTGGCATTTTCCTCCCCGTCTGTGGTGATAACAAACAGGGTGCGCTCTGGCACATCCTCCGGTCTTGCGTACTTGTGAATCGTGCCAATATGGTGGATTGCCCCGCCGATTGCGTCCAAAAGTGCGGTCATGCCTCCCACCTGGTAATCCCGTTCGGTCATGGGCGGAACGTCCCACAACTTCATCCGGTCATGGATGACCTTGCTGGAGCTGCTGAAAAGGACGGTGGAAACCAGTGCTTCGCCCTCAATTCTCTTTTGTTTTTGCAGCATGGAGTTGAACCCGCCGATGGTGTCCGCTTCCAGCCCACCCATGGACCCACTGCGGTCCAGAATGAATACAATTTCGGTCAGATGGTTTGCCATGATATTTCCTCCTAACAATAAAACTGTGACTGCTCAGGGGTTTGTTCCCTGTACAGTCACAGTATAGAAGAAATTTTGTGGGATTTGGTCGCATGGTAGGCGACATTTGCAAGCACTGGGTGGGCAAAGTCCTATCTGGTTTTATCCCGGGCAACCGCTAAGGCCATGCTGGTAATCTGCTTTGCCAGCTCCTCGATGGGTTCTTTGTGCTCCGCCATCAGCCAGTAGTAAATCATGCCAAAGCTACCGTTACTGATAAAGATAAATTTCTGAAGAAGGGCCTTGGAGCCAGCTTCCTTGAAATTCTGCGGCAACAGCTTGTCGGCCAGAGCCGCCAGAATGTCCTCCTGTAAACTTAAATCGCCCTTGTTGCCCAGCAGGATGGTGAACATCTCCTGTTTGGATTCGATGTAACGCAAAACCTGCAAAACCACGGAATACAACTTTGCAATGTCCCCCGCACCGCCCTCTTTTTGGATGTATTCATCCAGGCAGTCCTCCATCTCCTG
>JAHLFP010000029.1 GCA_018883715.1 Candidatus Allofournierella pullistercoris
GTCCTCTCCCTTGGTGGACCGCTACCGCAATAAGGTGCAGTTCCCAGTTGGGGTGAGTCAAGACGGACAGGTTCAGGCCGGATTTTTTGCCCATCGCAGTCATCGGCTGATTCCCTGCCAGGATTGCAAACTACAGCCGGAAGAGCTGAACCAGATTGCAACCTTTTTGTGCGAATTCTTAACCGAACATAAAATCCCTGTCTACAATGAATCCACCCACAAAGGGCTGGTGCGGCATCTGTTCTTACGTAAAGGATGGCACAGCGGACAGGTTATGGTCTGCCTTGTAATCAACGGCACAAAACTGCCCCAAAGCGAGCTGCTCTGCCGCAAGCTGACCGAGAATTTCCCCCAGGTTGCCACCATCCTGCTGAACATCAACCAGCAACGCACCAATGTTATCACCGGGGCTAAATCGGTTGTGCTGTATGGCCCTAGCTTCATTGAGGACACCATGTGTGATGTTCCGGTGGAGATTGGCCCCTTGTCCTTCTATCAGGTGAATACTCCAGCGGCGGAACAGCTGTATCAGGTTGCCCGCAACTTTGCCCGGCTGAGCAAGCAGGACACCCTGCTGGACTTGTACTGCGGCATGGGCACCATCGGACTATCCATGGCCCAGGATTGCGGCCAGCTTATCGGCGTGGAGATTGTAGCCGAAGCGGTGGAAAGCGCCAAACGGAATGCGACCAAGATGGGACAGACCAACGCACGGTTTTTGTGTGCCGATGCAGGACAAGCCGCCACCCAGCTTGCAGACGAGGGCCTACATCCCCAAGTTATCTGCCTGGACCCCCCTCGAAAAGGATGCGATACCGCCACTTTGGATGCAGTGGTCAAGATGTCCCCTTCCCGTATTGTAATGGTCAGCTGTAACGCCGCCACCGCCGCCCGGGATTGTCGTTACCTGAGTGACAAGGGCTACCAGCTGGAACAAATCCAGCCCGTGGACTTGTTCCCCAGAACAAAACATACCGAATGTGTCATTTTGCTGACTAAAGCTAAAAACTAAACAGCTTTCAAATTGTCTATACCAGAATGTAAGAATCAGTTTGTCAACGGCTCAGCAAGTACTATTTAGCCAAACCACCTTCCAAAAAACCAGAAAGAAAAACACGGATGTCTGTCACTTGGGCAAGCATCCGTGTTTTTGTCTTTAGGCTTTTTAAGGCCACAATCTATCCAGTTTTAGAGTGCTTTGGTGCACTCGCTATTATAAGAACAGTTGGTTCTCTTTTCTTTCCGAACAGTTCTTTTTAAGCATAAGTACCGCCGCAGCAAGCATCCATTTATTCACCGAACGAGCATGTTCGGGGCAGATTGCCACACAGCGCATGCACCCAATGCACTTGCTCTTGTCGGTGATACGAGGATTTTTGGGGTCAATGGCACCCACTGGGCATTTTTCCACACAAAGGCCGCAATTTTTACAAGCAGAACTGGCGGCAGGCACCAACCCGCCTCCCGCCTTTTTATAAGGGCGATTGCCCGGCATATTCGGCGGTGTAGTATCCCCTGCTTGCAATTTCTCCAAAATTTGGGTGGAAAATTTCTCTAGTGTGCTCTCGTCGCCTTTGTCCGGCCTGCCGGTTGCATACTGGGGCAGCATGGAGTGCTGTGCTACGGCGGCCACCCCAGCAATCACCTGAAATCCCTGCTGAGCGGCGGCATCCTGCATTTTGGTCAAAATTTCCGTCATATCATCTTTGATAACACAATGTCCAATCTTCTGACAAGCCAGACAACCTCGGCATTTTTCTATCTTGTTGTTAGAAAGATAAATTTTCTCGATTGTATTGCCATTTTCCTCAGCACCCTGAATCCAAGCATCCATCAGACGGTCAGAATTGCCACCTTTGCGAAAGCTGGTTGAAATTGCAAGCACTTTTTTCGCCATTGTTATCCACCTTTCTATTTCAAGCTAACCTCAAACAAACCTCCTTGCTTCCTGTGGCGGGTAAAAGACTACTGGGCAAGTATTTGAAAGCCATCCTTCATCCACTATCCCCTTGCACTTTTAGTCCCGACCCTTGACGTTTCGTTGTAGGAAAATTATACTATATCTAAATTAGAAATCAAGTTCCTCGGAATATCCTTTTATTATGTAGCTATGAAAAAGATTACACAAAACAATTTCATGAAAAAACAGCCAGAACCTTCCTATCGGGAGGAGCTCTTTGCCCATGCTGCTCAAACCTATGGCACACAGCCGGAATACCTTTGGCGTTCCTTCCCAGGCTATGCCGTACTGCGCCACCAGGATAACCGAAAATGGTATGCACTGATTATGGATATCCCCCAAATCCAAACTGGGGATGAGCGGTGACATTTGGAATCCTTGGCATGGCTGCCGCAAGTACAGCGAAGGCTGTGACCACTGCTATATGTACTATCCGGATAGTGAGCGGGGCAAGTCCGGCGGGGATATTTACAAAGTCAAAACCAATTTTAATCTACCGCTGAAAAAGGACAGGGATGGAAATTTCAAAATCAAAAGCGGGGAATCCCTTCGTGTCTGCATGACCAGCGATTTCTTTCTGGAAGAGGCAGATGCCTGGCGGGATGAAGTGTGGCATATGATACGGTTGCGACCAGATGTGCACTTCTGGCTTTTGACAAAACGTGCTCATCACATTCGAGAGTGCCTTCCCTCCAATTGGCGAGATGGATGGGATAATGTTTCCATCAATGTAACCACAGAAAATCAAAGACGGGTGGAGGAGCGATTGCCCATTCTGCTGGACATCCCGGCAAAACACAAAGGCGTCATGATTGCCCCTTTTATTGGTGAGGTGAATTTGGATGTTTATCTGGCTTCCGGTCAGCTGGAAACTGTCTTTGCAGATGGGGAAAAATATGGCAGTACAAGGCCCCTTCACTATGAGTGGGTGAAACGTGTCTATGAACAATGCAAAAAACACGATGTACCCTTTTCCTTTTTTGGTACTGGGAATGTTTTCATTAAGGACGGCACAGAATACCATATCTGCAAGGCCTACCAACATGTATAAGCCATGCGCTCTGGCCTACAATATCCAGAAGTGACACGGGGGTATCACTTAGATAAAGATACCACACCAATCCCACGCTGACTTTTGCTCAACCGATACAGCCGGAGGGCTGGATAACAAGAAAAGGCGGTATGCACCCCGTGGAGGGGTAGCGTACCGCTTTTTCTTGTGGGGGTTTCCAAAGGGGGGCAACGCCCCCATTTGGCACACGACTTTGCGAAGCAAAGTGTAGTGTGTTATACGCTCTGTCGGCGTTGCCGTGAAAATGCCGTTGCCGCCGGGGAGGGCAAGGGCATTTGAAGCGGCAGGAAAACA
>JAHLFP010000030.1 GCA_018883715.1 Candidatus Allofournierella pullistercoris
CAGAATGAAAATTTACAAAAAATAAGAATGATAAAAGTTTATCTTAATCCTAACACGTGAGTAAAATCAGAGCAAGATTGGAACATGTTTTTCTGCACTTTCACGAATTTATGCTCAAAAAATGTTACATAATGACGAAAAATGGGTTTGAAAGTGCAACTGACGTCAAAAATGGCAAAAGAAAAACGCTGTATAGAAATTCTATACAGCGTAGGGTTTCAGGGGTTTTGGACGTGTTCAGTGGGGCGGGGCAAACCTCACCCCTCTGCCTTACCTGCGTACTCGCCCAGGTAGGCCAGGCTGGGTTTGGGGGTGCGGGTTTGGCCGCCAGCACGGTCCACGGCGATAAGGCCAAACTGCATGGCGTAGCCCTTCTGCCACTCAAAGTTATCCATCAGGCTCCAGTAGAAGTAGCCTTGTACCGGCAGGCCGTCCTCCACGCACCGCTGTACCCCGGCAAGGGCTTGCTCAATAAAGGCTACCCGGCGGGTGTCGTCGTCGGTGGCGACACCGTTTTCCGTCACAATCAAAGTGCCCTTGAACTGGGTTGCCACCCGGCGCAGGACGTGTTCCAGTGCGGCGGGATAAAATTCATAATTCATCTGGGTCAGCTCTGCACCTTCCGGGGCGGGCAGGCTTCCGGTGGCATCATAGCGGGCACGGGAGTAGTTTTGTACCCCCAAAAAGTCGTCCCCCTCGATGGCGGGCAGATAGTGGACAAACTCTTCGTTCCACTCCTTGGCGGCTTCCTCCTCGCCACCGGGTAGGGCTTGGATGTCATGCAGGCTCAGGGTCAGACCCACTTTTACCTCCGGGCAAAGCTCCCGAATGACGGCACGGGCGGCCTTATGAGCTTCCATAATCAGCTGGTCGCCTTTGGCGGTGCGGGGGCTTGTAAAGGTTTGGGGATTGGGGGTGCCGAACACCTGTACATTTTCCTCGGCGGCAAGTTTTTGGTTTTCCATCATCTTTTGCAGGTTCATGCCCATCTGAACGGCGCCATCTCCGCTGTCGCCGGACTGCATGCTGGCCATCTGAGCCATCATCTGCTTTTTGTACCGCTCGGCGATGGAGGCCACCTGCACGCCCATGTTGGCTTCGTTGATGGTGCAGACATACCGCAGTTCGCTGCCCAGCCGCTCCATGACGTAGCGCACATACCGGGAAAAATCTTCGGGGGTGGTTTCTGCTTCCCATCCGCCTTTGGTAATCAGCCATTTGGGGCTGGAAAAGTGGTGCAGGGTGACGATGGGCTCAAGGCCATGGTCCTTACAGCATTGAATCACATCTCGGTAATGCTCCAGTGCATCCGGGTCAAACTGGCCCTCCTGGGGTTCGATGCGGGCCCATTCGATGGAAAAGCGATAGGAATTCAGGCCGGCATCTGCCATCAGTTTGATGTCCTCGGCGTATTTATGATAATGGTCGCAGGCATCCAGGGAGGGCTCCACATAGCTGGTGTATTTCATCTGTTCAGAGGCCCAGCAGTCGCTGTTGATGTTGTTGCCCTCCACCTGATGGGCGGCGGTTGCGGCGCCGATGAAAAAATCTGGTGCAAATGCTTTCATACTCAATCTTCTCCTTTTCGATGTAATAAAGGTGCAGGTTATGTTGGGTACAGTATACCCTGCCGGCGGAACAAAAGAAAATCAATTATTTGAAAAGCAAGTCAATTATTTGTGCATACGGGGTAACTGTACCAATTATTGACCGAGCAATCAAAAAATTGAATTTCCTGCGGGTGGCAGGGGTGGTAAAGTAAAACCAGGGTCGGCAGGAGAATATACCTGTCACAAGCGAGTTTAGAGCGATATACAAGGAGGAAAAATCATGGCATTTGGTAAAAAACCCAGCCAGAGTGAGATTGACGGAGTACAATACCGCCGCGTCCCCACCTGGTGCATTGCCCTGGCAGAAATGCAAGCTGGCGCAGCAATGGCATTTTATTCATTGGTTGGTCTGATGAGTTATGTGGCAAATGAAGGTTACGGAATTGCACTGGCTGTGGCAGGTGTGATTCTCACCGGAACCCGCTGGTTTGACGGAATCATTGACCCGTTCCTGGCAATCTGGATTGACAAACTGAACACCCGATTTGGCAAGCTGCGTATCCTCATGCTTTTGGGCCTGACCATCCGAAGCATTGCCGTGCTGCTACTGTTTGTGTGGTTCAGTGGAAAAACCCAAAGCATTGCCCTCTTTATTATCCTGTACATGGTCAACATTGTGGGCAACTCTATTTATGACATTGCAGGCAATATGCTGCCAGCAGTTATGACCAACGACCCCCGCCAGCGTCCCACCGTACAGGTTTGGGCCACCATTTACAACTACGCTTTCCCCATGGTGCTGTCCATGCTTTCCGTTATGGTGATTCTGCCCATGTTCGGCAACCAGTACACCAAGGAAATGCTGTCCCTGACCTGCGTTATTTATGTGATTGTAGCTTGGGTGATGACTCTGATTGCCTGCATCGGCCTGACCCCGGTGGATAAGCCGGAAAACTTTATGGGCATCAGTGCAGGGGAGGAAGACAACGTTACCTTGAAGGATATGGCAAAGTTCCTGACTGACAACCGTCCCTTCCAGCTGTACGTAACTGCCGCTGTGGCAGACAAACTGGCCAGCCAGGTGAACAGCCAGGCCATTGTTTCCACCATGCTGTTTGGTATCCTGATTGGCAACATCCAGTTTGGCACCATGCTGAGCATGCTTTCCATGTTGCCCTCCATTGGCTTTGCCATTCTGGGTGCTCGCTATTGCGGCAAGCATGGAAGCAAGGAATCCATTGTAACCTGGACACGGGTGTGTCTGGTGATTGGCATAATCAACATTGTCTTCTGCTCCCTCATTGACATGCACAGCATCTCCACAAACATTGGATTGACTGCTTGTTTCTTCCTGTTGTTGCTGGCTATGAATGCTTCCAAGATGTGCGTTACCACTTCCAATGGGTCCATGCGGGCAGATATTGTGGATTACGAGCTGGATCGTTCCGGCAAGTACATGCCCGGCATTGTGACTGCTACATACAACTTTATTGACCAGCTGATTTCTTCCCTGGGCGCCACCATTGCCACCGTGGCCGTGGGATTTGTGGGGTATGTGAACACTGTGCCCCAGCCCACCGACCCTGCCACTCCCGGTATTAAGGCCATGGCACTGGCTTTATACTTTGGCATGCCCATTGTGGGATGGATCTGTACCCTGATTGCCATGCGGTTCTACAAGTTGTCCAAAGCGGAGCTTGTGCAGGTGCAAAAGCGCATTGCAGAGAAAAAAGAACAGATTCTGGCCGCACAAGCAAAATAATCACGAAAAAAGTACCAGCCAGATGGCTGGTACTTTTGGGATTATCCAAAGGGATGCTCCCCTCTCCAGGCCACGGGGGTCATGCCGGTGACGGCTCGGAAGCACTGGATGAAATAACTGCGGGTGGAAAATCCCAGTTTATCCGCCACCTCCTGCACCGTCATCCGGGTGGAGGAAAGAAGCACCTTGGCCCGCTCGATTTTGGCAAATTTACAATAGTTGGGCAGGGAATAACCGGTTTCCTTGCGAAAGCGGCGGGTGATGTAGTACTCGTCATAGCCCAGCTGTGCCGCCAAATCCGCCGCCTGGATTTTATCCTCCAGATGCAAATCAATGTAATCAATGCATCGCTGAACAAGGGTGCTGTATTTGGGGTTAGTGCGACAGTGATAGACCCGGTGGATGAAATCATCGTACATGGTGCGGCTTATCTGGCTTAAATCATCAAGGTTTTTGGCGTTTTCCGTGCTTTGGATGTAATGGTCCCCAAGGGGATAGGCAATTTCTGGGCTGAGTCCGCCCTCCAAGGCGGCACGGCAGACCAGAGAGGTGAACACCGTGATGCTGATTTTACCCTGCCGCAGAGGGTCAGCGCCAGATACAGGCACCCCACTGCTCAGCAGGATGGAGTTGCTCAAGGCTTCGTGGTAATGCAAATCCCCGTTTCGCACCATGCGAAGCAGGGCCCGCTCGGAGACATAAACCTGGTGTCGGTCGTGGCCTTTTTCCTGCGTCTTTTTACTGGTGGGCAGTGGATTGCAGGCGGGAACTTGCAAATCCCCCATGTTCAGCTTTTGCCCAGTCAGGCAGTAGTGGAGCATCAAAAGATACCGTCCCAGCAGTACATTGGTGACAATGGGCAAACGGGAGGTGGCCTGGATGAACTGTTCTTTCCAGGCAAGGCTTAATTCCAGCCCGTGGTAAAGGTTATAGCCCAGCTCAATCTGTTGTTTGTTGACGCTATTGTAAAAGACAGGGCCAAGCACCCAGCATCGTTGTAGACAGCCGTGGGAGTCTTTTTCAAAGGCAATCCCCCACACAAGACCCACACTGGTGCCAAGCACCACGGGAGCATCGCTTTTTTCCGCCGCCGCCAGCATCCGAGCCTGACAGCCAAAGACGGAAAATGCAGTGTGCAACACCGCAGAATCCGGGCTGTTGCTGGTTAAAAGGTTGCCGTTTCCATCATAGGAAGAAACAGAGATGTGATCGCAGAGGGAAAATAATTCCTGTAAAAGCATGATTTTTTCATCCGATTGCATTTTTGAGGCCTCCCTAGCAATAGTCTTGCTTTCTATTATATCCTACACACAAATAAATTGGTAGCTTTTATTAAAAAACAAAAGATATTCGGAACCCTTTTCTGAAAATAGGAGGAGCATATGCGTAACATTCAAAATCTGAACGAAGCATGGATCTTTGTCCGGGCAGAAAATCCCACCGAGGGAGAAAAAGTGCAGGTGACACTGCCCCACACCTGGAACAATGTGGACGGACAGGACGGTGGGGACGACTACCACCGTGGCAAGTGCTGGTACATCCGCAATCTGGATGCCCCGGACATCCCGGAAAAGGGCCGGGCCTATCTGGAATTTGAGGGTGCGGCCATGACCGCAGAGGTCTACCTGAATGGGGAACTGCTTGCCACCCATGAGGGTGGTTATTCCACCTTTCGGGTGGATGTGACAAACCACCTGAAACAAAACAATGTGCTGTCCGTTGCGGTGAGCAATGCCCGCAGTCAGTCGGTGTATCCCCAAAAGGCGGACTTTACCTTCTATGGCGGTTTGTACCGGGATGTGAACCTGATTGTGGTGCCGGAAAGCCACTTCTGCCTGGATTACCACGGTGGCTCTGGGGTGAAAATTACCCCGGTGGTAAATTTAGAGCAGGGCAGTGCCATTGTAACCGCCGAAGCATGGGTTACTGGCCCGGCGGAGCAGGTTATGTTCAGCCTGGCAGGACAGGAAAAAGAGGTACAGGTAACGGACGGCTATGCCAAGGCAGAATGCACCATTGAAAACGTCCACCTGTGGGACGGCGTGGACGACCCCTATCTGTATACCGCCACCGCCAGTCTGCCCAGCGGGGACAAGGTAACCACCCGCTTTGGCTGCCGCAAATTTGAGATTGACCCCCAGAAAGGTTTCCTGCTGAACGGACGCAGTTATCCCTTGCGGGGTGTTTCCCGCCATCAGGATCGGAAAGGTGCAGGCAGTGCCCTGACCGCTCAGATGATGGATGAGGACATGGAGATTATCAAGGAGCTGGGAGCCAACACCCTGCGTCTTGCTCACTATCAGCATGCACAGTATTTCTATGACCTGTGCGATGAAAACGGCATTGTGGTGTGGGCAGAGATTCCCTATATTACCATGCACATGCAGGCAGGACGGGACAACACCCTGTCCCAGATGGCGGAACTGGTGGTGCAGAACTACAACCATCCCTCCATTGCAGTGTGGGGCCTCTCCAACGAAATCACCGCCGCTTCCCCTGTCAACGAGGAACTGATGGAAAACCATCAGGCACTCCATGATTTGTGCCACAAGCTGGATGCCACCCGCCCCACCACCATGGCAAACGTGTTCATGCTGGACATTGACAGCCCGATTTTGGAAATTCCGGATGTGAACAGCTATAACCTGTATTTTGGTTGGTATCTGGGGGAATTGGAGCAGAACGACCAGTTCTTTGATGAATACCACGAAAAATTCCCTGACCGCTGCATGGGCTTCAGCGAGTACGGCGCAGATGCAAACCCGGCCTATCACAGTTCCAACCCGGAAAAGGGAGATTACACCGAAAGCTACCAGTGTGTCTACCACGAGCATATGCTGCGGATGATTCAGGCTCGTCCCTGGCTGTGGGCCACCCATGTGTGGAACCTGTTTGACTTTGGCGCAGATGGACGGGACGAGGGCGGCAAACACGGCGAAAACCAGAAGGGCCTTGTCACCTTTGACCGCTCCTTGAAGAAGGATGCTTTCTATCTGTACAAAGCCGCCTGGAACAAAAAAGAGCCCTTTGTACACCTGTGCGGAAGCCGCTATGTGGACCGCCCGGAGAATGTAACCCAGGTAAAGGTGTACTCCAACCAGAGCAAGGTGGAACTGTACCTGGATGGCACCTTGTTTGAAACAAAGGAGGGGGAAACCGTCTTTACCTTTGAGGTGCCCATCAGCGGCGAGCATACCATCCAAGCCCGGGCAGAGGGCTGTGTCAGCGTGATGGTGATTCGCAAGGTGGAGCAGCCCAATCCCGCCTACACCAGACCCGGACGTGCCAGCATCAATGTAACCAACTGGTTTGACCAGGGGGAAGCCGACCCCACGTGCTACTCTATTATGGATACCTTGGGGGAGATTCGCCAAAGCCCGCAAGCTGGAAAAATCATTGATGAGATGATGGCAAAGGGTGCGGACAGCCACGGCGAGGTGGCGGAAACCGTGAAAGATAACCCTGCCCTCCAGCGGATGATGAACCGGATTACCCTGGTAAGCCTGCTGAAACAGGCCGGTGCGGATGAGCAGAGCATGAAACAGCTGAACCGCATCTTGCAGGGCATCAAAAAAGAGGGTCAGGCATGAAACAGTGTGTTGTAAACCCGATTCTTCCCTCCTGGGAGTATATCCCCGATGTGGAGCCACGGGTTTTCAATGGGCGGTTGTACCTGTATGGAAGCCACGACCGCTTTGGCAGTACGGAATTTTGTGCAAATGATTACGCCTTGTGGTCTGCCCCGGTGGATGACTTAAGCGATTGGAGCTACCACGGCATCGTTTACAGCCCCAAAACCGACCCCGCCAACCAGGATGGCAGTCAAACGGGTTTTGCGCCGGACTGTGTGCAAGGGCCGGATGGACGGTACTATCTGTACTATTGCCTCAGCCGCAGCTCCCAGGTTTCGGTGGCGGTAGCCCACCAGCCAGAAGGCCCGTTTACATACTATGGTGCGGTGCACAGACCGGATGGAACGGTGTTTGGCCATGACAAAACTGTGTTTTGCTTTGACCCGGGTGTGCTTTTGGACGATGGCAACATCTGGCTGTATGTGGGGTTTGGCCTTGGTGGCCCGATGCGCCAGTTCGTGCTCCAGCAGGGGATACAGTGCGATGGTTCTTACTGTGTCCAGCTGGAGGAGGATATGCTCACCCTGCGCAGTGAGACAAAGCTGGTGATTCCGGCCCAGGCGGTTGCCGAGGGCACCGGCTTTGAGGGGCACGCTTTCTATGAAGCAAGCAGTCCCCGAAAGATTGGAGGCCGCTATTATCTGGTGTATTCCAGCCAGCTGAGCCATGAGCTTTGCTATGCCACGGCGGACCATCCCGCCGGGCCGTATGAATATGGTGGAACCCTTGTAAGCATTGGGGATTTGGGATACCATGGAAATGATACGGCCCTGAATTATCTGGAAAATACCCACGGGGGACTGGTGGAACTTGGGGGACGTTGGGCGATTTTTTACCATCGTCAGACAAACGGTTGCCGCTATGCCCGTCAGTGCTGTGCAGAGTGGCTGACCCTTACCCCGGAGGGCAAATTCCTGCAAGCAGAGGTAACAAGCCAGGGGTTAAACCCCGAACCTCTGCCGGGCAAGGGAACATACGAGGCACGGATTGCCTGCAATTTGTCCTCGGCCCAGGGAACAATTTTTTATCCCAAAGAGGGGGCCATTGACCCCATCCATCCCTATTTCACCCAGGACGGGCCGGAGGATGGACAGGGCAAAGCGTATATTGCCAACCTGCAAAACGGCAGCTGGGCGGGATTTAAGTATTTTGCACCTGCCCAGTCCACCCGCCTTACCTTGGAACTGAAGGGCGACGGCGCTGGAGTGTTCCGTGTGGGAACCACTGTGGGCAAGGGGGATGTGGCCACCATTCCGGTGGAGCCATCCGGGGACTGGAAGCAAGTTTGCGCCACCATGACCCCCTGGAGCGGTGTGCAAGCCCTGTACTTCCAGTTCGAGGGTACAGGCGCAGTGGACTTTGCCCAGTTTAGCCTGGAGTAAGGTTGTTTGAAAAACAGAGGAGGTTCTTTTATGATGCAGACCGGTGTACAGCAGTTTATGCTGGGGACTGCCCTTAACAACGAGGAACAAGCCCGCAATACCCTGGCGGCAATTAAAAATGCGGGCTATACAGGGATAGAATTGTGTGGATTTATGATTCATCCCACCGGCCTGATGGTGCGGATGATGACCCGTCTTGCGGGAATGCCCACCGGAAATGGCGGTAAACTGGACTGGCACCGGCTGATGAAGGACTCCGGACTTTCTGTGATTAGTCTGCACACGGATTTGGGCAGCATTGAACGGGATGCGGATGCAGTGGCCGCCGAAGCAAAAAGCTTTGGCACAAAGTATGCGGTTATCACCGGTATGTACCGCTTTGCCTACAGCGATGCCGCCGCCTGGCATGATTTGGCGGCACGGCTGAACAAGGCGGGAGAGGCACTGGCACGGCAGGGAGTACAGCTTTTGTACCACAACCACAACTGTGAGTTACAGCGGGTGGAGGGGGAAAAGCGAGGCTATGATATTTTGGTGGCGGAAACCGACTCCACCGCCGTAAACTTTGAGTTTGATAGCTACTGGTTTGCGGAAGGTGGTGCGGACGTGGCGGCAGTCATGAGGGCACTGGGCACCCGGATGAAGCTGTGGCACATCAACGACCGGGGATGCCGTCTACCTGCCAAAAGCCAGGCCATTACCCCCATTCTGAAAACGGACAGCATGGAACTTGGCACCGGCAACCTGCCCCTGCAAGATTGGCTCCAGATTGCACAGGCCAACCAGGTGGAAGCGGTGGTGCTGGAAAGCCATCGGAACTGGATTGATAAAAACCCGGTAAAAAGTGCCCAGCTCAGCGCCCGCTGGCTGAAGGAAAACATCCAGTAAGGCAAGGCTTTATAAAAATTAACCAAAGGTGGTTCTCATATGCCCCAAAACAAAACGATTCAGGCTTTGCTGGAGGGCAAAGCGGATAATCATATCCTGCCCTTTTTCTGGCAGCATGGTGAGGATGAAGCCACCCTGCGCCAGATGATGCAGGCGATAGACGGTGCAAACTGCAAGGCGGTTTGTGTGGAAAGCCGTCCCCATCCGAATTTTTGCGGTGCAAAATGGTGGGAAGATATGGACGTGATTCTGGATGAAGCCCGCCGCCGTGGGATGCAGGTTTGGATTCTGGATGACAGCCATTTCCCCACCGGATTTGCCAACGGTGCGGTTAAAACTGCGCCGGATGCACTTTGCCGCCAGAGCATTCTGGGCAACAGCCAGGTGCTGGATGGAGCGGCTGTCCCCCTTATCTTGAACCTGCGGGAAGCGGGCCTACTTGACCCACCCAAGTTGAATATGCAGGACCCCATGCAGGCATTTGCCTCCCGTATTCCCCCTGCACGCACCTTTGACCCGGACACAGATGTGCTGTTGACGGTGCAGGCGGTGGCGGCGGATGGCACAACCATTGACCTGCGAGATTGCGTGAAAGATATGGTCCTCACCTGGGATAAACCGGAAGGTGTGTACATTTTGCAGGTGGTTGCTGCCAGCCGTAATGCCGGATACCACCGGGATTACATCAACATGACCGACCCCGCCAGCGTGCAGTTGCTGATTGATGCGGTGTATGAACCCCACTGGGCCCATTATGCGGAGGATTTTGGCAAAACCATTGCGGGATTTTTCTCGGATGAGCCGGAACTTGGCAATGGTCTTTTGTACCAAAAAGGAAACATTCTGGGCTGTGGGCAGGATTTGCCCTGGAGCGAACCCTTGGCTGAAAGCCTGAAAACCGCCTTTGGTGCTGGGCTGGAAGCGGCGCTTCCCCGGCTGTTCATGCAGGATGAAAGCGACGAAACCGCCCGGATTCACACCCTTTACATGGATTGCCTGACCAAATTGGTGCGGCAAAATTTCAGCGAAGCCCTCGCCAGCTGGTGCCATAAGCACGGGGTGCAGTACATCGGGCATATCATTGAGGACGACGGACAGCATTGCCGCACCGGTTCCAGCTTGGGCCATTATTTCCGTGCCTTACAGGGGCAGGATATGGCAGGCATCGACGACATTGGAGGACAGGTGTTGCCCCAAGGTGAAGACGGGCCGGCACTGAACAACATGCACCAGCCCCGCAATGGCGAGTTCTATCACTACGGCCTTGCCACCCTGGCAGAAAGTGCCGCCGCCATTGAACCCAAAAAGCAGGGCAATGCAATGTGCGAAATTTTCGGTAACTATGGCTGGGCGGAAGGTGTGCATCTGGAAAAATACCTGGCCGACCACTTTTTGGTGCGGGGTATCAACTGGTTTGTGCCCCATGCCTTCAGCGGTAAGGAGTTCCCTGACCCGGACTGCCCGCCCCATTTCTACGCCCATGGACACAATCCCCAGTATCGGCATTTTGGGCAGTTAATGGCCTATATGAATCGGGTGGCAACCTTGACCTCTTCCGGACGGCATACCGCCCAGGTGGCGGTGCTGTACCATGGCGAGGCAGAATGGTGTGACCCGGAGGCCATGCCCTTTGAACACGCTTTGCGCCCCCTGTACGATGACCAGATTTTCTGCCGGGTGGTTCCGTCGGATATTTTTGCGGAAACGGAGCGGTACAACACCGTGCTGGGCAACCCCTTGCAGGTGAATGGACAAGAATACCAGGCCTTTGTGGTTCCTGCATCCCGGCGGCTGAGTACCAGTGCCGCCGCTGGCCTTGTCGCTTTGGTGCAGGCCGGGCTTCCGGTTTTCTTTGCAGGAGGGCGGCCTGTGGCACTTTGTGAGGGAGGAGAACTTCCCGCTGTGCTGGCAGATTGCCCTGTGGTGGAGCTGGACGCTCTGCCCCAGACTCTGCGTGCCGCTGGTGTGGTTACTCCGGTGCTGGAGCCGAAAAACAACCGTCTGCGCCTGTTGACCGTTGAGGGGGACACCACCAGCGTATTTGTGGTAAACGAGGCCAAGACTCGCTATTCCGGCGTATTGAAATTGCCCGGCTTTAAGGGGGATTGCTACTGGTATAACCCCTGGGATAACCGATGCGAACCGGCTCAGGTTGTGGATGGCGAGGAGTTGCAGGTTCAGCTGACGGTTGAACCCCTCAAGTCCTGCATTTTGGTCATGGGCCAGCCGCCCGCCGGAGCAAAGCTGTATACACAGCCCCAGATGGTGGGTCAAGTTGCCCTTGGGGATTGGAGCCGCTCCACCTGCGAGGGAGCCAGCTATCCCAACTTTGGGCAGGCCACTGTGGTGACCTTGCCGGATGCACTGGCAGAGGAACAGCCGGAATTTTCCGGTTTTGTCCGGTATGAAACCAGCTTCCAGTTGCAGGCAGATGCACCCCTTGTGCTGGAGATTTCCGACGCCGCCGAAGGAGTGGAAGTGTTCCTGAACGGCGAAAGTGCGGGAATCCAGATTGCCGCCCCCTACATCTATGAACTGGATGGAAAAGCAGGAGAGAACCACCTGGTGATTGAGGTGGCAACTACCCTGGAACGGCAGTGCTACCCCCTGCTGGATGGCTACCGAAAGATGATGGCAACCGTGCCCACATCCGGCAGTGGCCTGACCGGAAAGGTAACCCTGCGCCACGGCTGACTGGAGAGCAACATAGGGCGACAAAAGGAAATGCTTTTGCTTTGCCAGAAACTCCACCATCTATGAAAATTAAAAAGTCAGCCCATTGTGGGGGTTGTATAGTAAAAAGGCCGCTGTATATACAGCGGCCTTTTTGGGTGGGGTAGGAAATTTTGTAAGGATGAGCTATTTACATGGATATTGGGTTATGTTGGGTTTATGGTATGACAAAGCTTGGTTCAATTTGCCTCATAAACTTCTACAGCTAGACCGGGCAACTCATCACAGGTGATGGAGTAATCCTGGACATCAAGGGGGAATTCCTTGTTTTTAGAAACATGGAGTAGCCGGTGTACTTTAGATGAGGGATATTGAATGCCTTCTCGCTCGCAGATTAAGCTGTTTTCGGTTAATACAGTATCCAAAACTTCATTTCCGGTCTTTACTGCAGCATCGTAGATCATCACAGAATTTTCAATTTCATCGAGGTATTGGTTGCATTGCTCTGAGGAGGAAACTGCACGCAAGGCCTCTACCTGGTGTTTCAAGTTGTGACATTTCTGATTGATGTGCTGAATGGTCTCATAGGAAAGCTGGTATTGCTGTTTTTGATTTTCCATCAGGATGCGCTGAAGGTGTAGTGCATTCTGGGCTTGCATTTGGCGGTATAGGCCGGTCTGGAGAAAAAGGACAAAAATACAGCAGCAGATGGCATAAAGTCGACATATTAAAAATAATGTGGCATTACTTTCAGAAGTTTGGGCAACAGGCCGCATCGATGTCGCAGGGGGACTGAAAGATTAATAGAGACAGGAAAAACTCCCAGTGAAAACAGCCCTCTTGAAGATAACGAATCAATAAACCCATATCAGCGCCCTCCATACCGGCAGTAATCGGACAAGGCCTGAAGAAAAGCCTTGCGCTTGCTTCGGCTGATGGAAAGCAAATCTGTGCCCAGGGCAACTTGATTGCCTTGGATGCCATCCACATACTGTAGATTGACCAGAAAACTTTTGCTACAACGGGCGAAACTTTTTCCCAAAATGTTTTCTGTATTTTGGAGGGTTCCGAAAGTGGAGTAGTGTTCCAAACTGGTGTGAAAGATGAGTCGGTGGTCAGCAGCTTCCACATAGCGGATTTCGCTGGCTTTTAGGCAACGAACCTCTCTATCGGTGGAAATAAGAATAGCAGTACCCGGTCGTTCCTGTAACACCCGCCATGCTTTCAGTAGCTTCATCCGAAAAGAAAAATAGTTAACTGGTTTGAGTACATAATCTAGTGCATTAACTGAATATCCCTGAATGGCATACTGAGCCATATTGGTGATAAAGATAAGGATCACATTTTTGTCAACCTGTCGAATACGCTCTGCTGCCGCCATACCATCTAGCAGAGGCATTTCAATATCCAGGAGAATGATATCCCAGACAGGGTGGTATCCCTCGGCAATTTCCATGCCGTTGGAAAACACAGAGGGCTGGATGTCACATTGCTGCTCTTTTCCAAAACGCTCCAGGTAACCTAAAAGTTCCGTGCTCATTTTTTCTTCATCTTCAACGATTGCAATGCGAAGCAAGATTTCCGCCTCCTTTCTTATGTCTATCCTGCCACAAAATAAGAGTGAAGAAAAAGATGTGGGAAATGATATTTACAGTGCAGTATGGTGAAACTAAGTTAGCAATGAGAATGTGTGTGGCTGGTCAAGACCGATGAAGATGACCCGATGGCGGTCACTACTTTCTTAAGAAAAGGGCTTGACGAACATGTGAATACGAACGGCCTAATTACCTAAAGGGCAGTTTGATGAGTGCCAGGTTGAGCGCATAGCAAAAAGTAAGTTCACAAACATAAAGTTATAAATAACAAAAGGTTGCTGTACAAATGTACAGCAACCTTTTTGCTTGGTGCGCTCGGCGGGATTCGAACCCACGGCCTTCAGAGTCGGAGTCTGACGCGCTATCCAGCTGCGCCACGAGCGCCTATTTATTTGAGTTACAAAAGTAATTCTACCACAAACTTTAGAGTTTGAAAAGCCCCTTTTTATAAAAATTAGGGAAACAAATTTTTGAGAGGGTGTGGGGAGGGATGGATGCTGTGCTTTAGCAGGTGGAACGGCAATGTAGATTGGACGGGTGTTGGAAATGGGTATGTAAATGAAAGCATGGATAGGCGGTGATGCGAGAGGCTGATTCTTACATTATATATAATAGCGTTCCGGGACGGACTTTTGCGTGTTGCAAAAGTTCCCTCTACAGCCCGGCGGGCGTAGCCGGGAGGCTTTTTTGAAAAAGTGAGACTTTTTTCAAAAAAGGTGTCGACTTCTTGGTTGGGGCTGTGGTATTATAACTGAGCCGCAAGGAAGCGGCGCTGCTGAAAAGCTGAAATGGCTGGTTGAAAAACTGGTTGAAAAATCTCAAAAAAGTGGTTGACAAACGGCCGCTGACGAGATATAATAAGTAAGCTACCTCGAGAGAGGGCAGCGGTTATAGGACCTTAAAAATTGAACAATATCAAGAAGCTTGAACGGAACCTTTATCGTGATGGAAAATCACGTTAAACAATTCCAAAAAACAAGTAATTCGTGGATGCAAGCGATTTGTATCTGAGAAATTACAGTGATTTAAATTC